>CAJJVE010000306.1:0-2001 GCA_905196265.1 uncultured Collinsella sp.
ACATACCTGAGCTGCTGAAGCTTCATGACGTTCTCCCTAGACGTTCGTGGCGCCAAGACCCGCCGCGTCCACCTGGCGCATAAACGACGGCATCTCCCCCGTCGCGGCGCAGGCAGCAATCTGATGCAGAGCCCCGGCGACCGCATCATCTGCCGCAGCGCCGATATGCCAGCGCGCCGCCGCCGTGACGACCTCGTTGGCATTAGCGACTGCAACGGAGTTGGGAACGGCATCGATCATGGGCAAATCGTTATCGGAATCGCCAAATACGGCCACCTCGTCGGGCGTCATGCCCATAGCGCGCGCCAGCTCCAGCGCAGCGCAGCCCTTGTCCCAACCAGCCGGAAGGATGTCAAACAGGCGCACGCGGTTGTTGGGAAACACAAGCGAGATTTCCGGCACCTCAGCGGCAACGCGCTCGCGTAACTCCGCGAGCTCCTCACGCGAACGGGCACTCCAGATATTCGCCTTAAACACCGTCGCATCATCGACGACGGGACGGCACGGAGCCTCTTCGCCTTTGAGCCACGCATTGCCGCCCGACTCCATAGCGCGACACACACGCTCGGGATCGCTCGTCACGCAGTAGGCATCGTTGCCCCAAAAGTCATCGCCCAGGCTATAGACTTTTAGAAATGTATCGTCGGTCTCTTGCTCCAGATAGTCAGCCAAACGCATCAGGGCATCGTTGTCGATTGCGCGCGAGGCGACTACTTCGCCGTCGACAAACATCACCTGGCCGTTACAGAACGCGCCAGTCGAAAAGCACTCGGAACGATTTTTGAACATCCAGCCCATCGCGGACGGCTGACGACCCGAAACCGGACCAAAGTGCAGACCCGCCGCCTGCATGGCATGAATACCCTCAATGGCGTAGTCGCTGACACCGTCATGTCCAGCCGGAATCAGCGTATCGTCCATATCGGTCAGCACAAGTTTGATCATAGAGCCCCCCGTCATTTTCACCGTAACCATTGTAACGACCTGCCAATAAGGGACAGGTTTATTTTGCCAGGTTTTATCTGGGAAAATGCAACGCCCCTGTTGCCACCTACCAAAATAAACCTGTCCCTATTTGGCAGGTGCGCTAGTATAGGGAGCAACAGATTCGATGCGGGAGTGCCGGCGGTGCAAACCACAAGGCTGAGAGGGCATGGGGCCCAATCCTTTGAACCTGTCAGTTAATGCTGGCGTAGGGAGCATGCCGCCTTTACAGGGGCGCTGTCTATGCACAGCGCCCCTTTTCTATGCCAAGGAGGCATGTGCAGTGATTGATTCGGAACAGCTTAAACAACATATGGTCAAGGCCGTGGAGGAGATTCGCGCCACCAATCCGATGGCCGGCTCCATCACCAACACGGTGACGATCGACTTTGTCGCCAACGCGCAGCTCGCCGTGGGCGGATCGGCCGCCATGGTCTATCTGCCCGACGAGGGCGAGGCACTCGTTGCCGGCGGCGGCGCCATCTATCTCAATATGGGCACGCTCTTCCCCATCTACGAGCAGACAATTCCCCGCGCGGCCAAGGCGGCACACGACGCCGGCAAGCCCTGGGTGCTCGATCCAGTGGGCTTGGGCATCGGCAGCCTGCGCACCCAGTTGGTAAACGAGCTCAAGCAGTACAAGCCCGCTATCGTGCGCGGCAACGCCTCCGAGATCATCGCACTCGCCGGCCTGTGGGGTCTTGAGGGCGAGGCAGCTGATCTGAGCCGTGTACGCGGTGTCGATACCACCGACACGGTAGACGCCGCCCGCGATGCCGCCGTGGCGCTCGCCCGCTACACCGGCGGCGCCGTTGTGGTCTCGGGCGAAGTCGACCTGATTACCGACGGCACAACCGTGGCCAAGTCCCACGGCGGCAGCCCGCTCATGTCCAAGATCACCGGTTGCGGCTGCTCGCAGGGCGGCGTGCTGGCCGTGTATGCCTGCGCCGCCGATCCGTTTACGGCAGCCGTCTGCGGTACCGCCGTCTACAACGTCGCTGGCACGCGTGCCGCCGC
>CAJJVE010000307.1:0-1957 GCA_905196265.1 uncultured Collinsella sp.
AACCGCCGCCGGCCTCTCAATCTCCGGATGCATAAAGAAGTACAGGTCCAGATACTTGTCGGCAGAGCGCGTCCAGCTAAAGTCCTGGCTCATGGCCTGCGTGACCAGCTGGTTCCAGGCATCGCGGTTGTCCCAGAACAGGCGTGCCGCGCGGAACACGGCGTCGCCCATCTCGTCGCCGTTAAAGTTGCTAAACGAGAAGCCCGTGCCCTCGCCGGTAAACTCGTTATAAGGAATCACCGTGTCCTTCAGACCACCGGTCTCGCGCACGATGGGCAGCGTGCCGTAGCGCATGGCGATGATCTGCGACAGGCCGCAGGGCTCAAACTTCGAAGGCATCAGGAACATGTCGGCGGCGGCATACATACGCTGCGACAGCGCCGGGTCAAACTCGATGCGCGCGGCCATGGTGCCGGGGTACTTGTCCTGGAAGTAGCGCAGGCCGTCCTCGTAGTCGCGATCGCCGGTGCCCAGCACCGCCACCTGCACGCCGCCGGACAGGATGCGGTCGAGCGCGTACATGACCAGGTCCATGCCCTTCTGGCGCGTCAGGCGCGTGACCATCACCATGAGCGGACGGTCGTCGCGAACCTCGAGCCCCAGCTCTTCCTGCAGCTTGGCCTTGCACACGGCCTTGCCGGAACGGTCATCAACCGTGTAGTTTGCGGCAATGCGCTTGTCGGTCGCCGGGTCAAAGCCCGCCACGTCAATGCCGTTCAAAATGCCCTGCAGCGCATAGGAGCGCTCGCGCAGCACACCGTCCAGGCCCTCGCCAAACTCGGGCGTCTGGATCTCGTTGGCATAGGTGGGGCTCACCGTGGTGATGGCGTCGGCATAGCGCAGCGCGCCCAGCATGTAGTTGATGCTGCAGGCGTCGCAACGCAGCTGCGAGGCGGCCGCCGGAATGTGCGCCACGCCCAGGATGTCCTCCATCACGGTGTCGCTAAACTGGCCCTGGAACGCCACGTTGTGGATCGAGAACACGGTCTTGACGCGGTCGTACAGCGGCAGGCCCTGGTAGAACTCGCGCAAGAATACGGGCGCCAGTGCCGTCTGCCAGTCGTTGCAGTGCAGGATGTCGCACTCAAAACCGGCCGGCAGGTGCTGCAGACTCTCGGTGATGGCCTTGGAGAAGAACGCAAAGCGCTCGCCGTCGTCAAAGAAGCCGTACGGATAGTCGCGCGCAAAGTAGCGCTCGTTGTCGATGAACATATAGGTGACGCCGTCGTGCTCGAGCTTCTCGAGCCCGCAGTACTCGTTGCGCCAGCCCAGGCTCACGTAAAAGTCGGAGAAGTGCTCCATCTGGGCCTTGTACTCGTCCTTGATGGTGGCGTACTTGGGCACCATCACGATGACCTCGGCTCCGGCGCGCACAAGCGCCGCAGGCAGCGAGCCCGCTACGTCGCCCAGGCCACCGGTCTTTACAAACGGTGCGCACTCTGCCGAGGCAAACACGATCTGCATCTTTTTGCTGGAATCTGCCATATTGTCTCCCTGTTGCAATTCGAGAATAGCCGCCTGGCGCTAACCGGGCGGCTATTCTACATGTTACGAGCGATGTTGCGGTGCCTACGTTAATGCACGATGGTGGTATCGGGAGTTAACGGGGCCTTGCCCAGCACCAGGATGTTCTCGGGCGTGCCGCGAAGCTCGGTGTTGGTGGGAACCACGTTGTTCTTGTCCAGGATGGCATTCTCAACGCGGGCGCCGCTTTTGATGATGCAGCTCTGGTTGATGATCGAGTTGGTTACCGAAGCGCCTTCCTCGACCACAACGCCGCGCGACAGGATCGAGTTGCGCACGGTGCCCTTGATGATGCAGCCGGCCGAGATGATCGAGTTGCACGCGTGGCTGCCGGTCGCATAACGCGAAGGCGGCACGTCGTGAGCCTTGGTCAGGATCGGGCGCTCGGGATCGAAGAGCTGGTCGGCCACGGTCTGGTCGAGCAGGTCCATGC
>CAJJVE010000308.1:0-1944 GCA_905196265.1 uncultured Collinsella sp.
AGGGCATGCGCTTTGAGGCGCGCCTAGCACATGATGCCTGCGACTTCGATATTGATTACGTTTTTGAGGTCGATGACTGCCTGGAGGACTTTGGTATCGAGGAGCTTGCCTTCGATCTGGAGCCTGCCGCATATATCGAGGAGTTCCGCAGGCAGCAGTTTGTCCGCTCGAACCGCAGTATGTTGCCGCTGCCCGCAGCGCTCGGCGCCATTCGTCTAACGGGCGTTGAGGACGAGGTTCTTGAGCGCCATGCTCACGCCTACTTGGCTTCTCGCAGAGAACTTCTCTAAGATTTATTGACATCCATCGTCTTTCGTATCATGTTGAGGGACGGGTTTCCAATCGGTTGCGGTTTGCATGCGATTCCGACGTTCGGTTGAGACCCGTCCCGCACTTTTTGAGACAATAAGAAAGGAATCTGCATGTCTGAGTTTGCTGCCGGTCCTGCCGGTCGTATCGAACGTGTCCGTGCCCTGATGGTCGAGCGCGGCTACGACGCTATTGTGGTACGCGACGAGGCCAATCTTCGTTGGCTCACGGGCGTGAAGGGTGTCTTCGACTACACCTTCGAGTTCCCGCACGCGGCGTTTATTACGGCTGACCAGTGCCTGTTCCATACCGACTCGCGCTACCTCAACAGCTTTGAGGAGAACACGCCCGCCGGCAGCCCTTGGGTCTACGACATGGACGAGGGCACCATCCCTGGTTGGGTCGCCGGTAAGATCGCAGCCAACAAGTGCCGCGTCTGTGCTGTCGAGGACGACATGCAGATCAACTTCTACCAGGGTATTCAGCGTGGCCTGGAGGACCGTTCCGTCGCCTGCATGTTGCCGCTGATGCATGACGACATTCGCAAGATGCGCGCCATCAAGGACGCCGAGGAGATCGAGCTCATGCGCCATGCGCAGTCGATTACCGACGCCGCCTTCCAGCACATGCTCGGCTTTATTAAGCCCGGCATGACCGAGAAGCAGGTTCGCAACGAGCTCGAGAACTTTATGTTCGCCAACGGTGCCGACAGCCTGGCCTTCGGCTCCATCGTGGCGAGCGGCCCCAACACCGCCAACCCGCACGCCGTGCCGAGTGACCGCGTGATCGAGAAGGGCGACTTCGTCCTCATGGATTACGGCGCGGGCTACTGCGACTATCGCTCCGATATGACGCGTACCGTCGTGATGGGCGAGCCCACGCAGGAACAGCTCGACCTGTACGCGCTTGTGCGCCGTACGCACGAGGAGTGCGTCGCCGCCATCCATCCGGGCGTCGAGGGCAACGACATTTTCAAGCTTTCCAAGAAGATCATCGGCGATGCCGGCTATGGTGATTACTATAACCATGGTCTGGGTCACGGCGTGGGCATCGACATCCACGAGCTGCCCAACTTCAACCGCAGCAAGAACATCATCGAGGTCGGTTCGGTTGTCACCATGGAGCCCGGCGTCTACCTGCCCGGCGTGGGCGGCGTGCGCCTGGAGGACTACGGCGTGGTCACCGAGAACGGCTACGAGCCCTTCACCAAGACGCCGCATGACCTCCACGTCATCGATTGCTAGTCCATTTCGATAGATTTTTGGGGCGGGGCGTCCGGATAGATTCGGGCGCCCCGCGTTCTCTTTTTATGCGCTCGCTGCAGGCGCCGTCTGCAAGTGTATAATTTCGGTCGTATGTAATTTGGACGCTTGTGCGTTCTGCCCATAACAAGAAAGGTCGCTATGCCTACCATTTCTACCGCCGACTTCAAGAACGGCCTCGGTCTCCGCATTAAGGACAAGGTCTACACCATCGTCGAGTTCCAGCATGTCAAGCCGGGCAAGGGCGGCGCGTTCGTGCGCTACAAGACCCGCGACATCAAGAGCGGCCGCGTCGTCGAGAACACCTGCAACGCCGGCACCAAGTTCGAGAGCGTTATGCTTACCACCCGTGAGTTCCAGTACCTCTACAACG
>CAJJVE010000309.1:0-1936 GCA_905196265.1 uncultured Collinsella sp.
GTCCTGTCTTGCCTGCTGTTTTGCTGTCGAGTTTCATGGAGAGTCGTTCCCGAGCCATGGGGGATGCCCTCTGTAACGGCCGCATCAATTGGCATCGTGCTTTTAATTCCTCTGGTCTACCTCGTATTGGCTGCGGTCCCGCTGCTTTGCTGTCCCCGCGCCTTTGGTCGGGGGCAGGGCGACGTGTTTGCCCGTTCTGTGCTCGTAGCAGTTCCCATTGGCCTTGTTCCGGCTGTCGAGGTGGCATACTTTGCAAGCGATGCCACGGTCATTGTGTCGCTGACGATGGGGTCCGCTATTGCCGCCTTCGGATGCACGTTGCTCAGGAAGAAGCGGAACAACGATTCGGATACCCCCCGCACGTCCGACCCATTCGATGCTGGGGCGTTTTCCCCTGCCCTGTCGCCTCGAGAAGAGCAGTTTGTCCGACTGCTGCTCAAAGGAAAAACGCCGGCGGAGATTGCCAGGGAGACGGATACGAAGCCATCGACGGTGCGAACAACGCTTCACCGAGCATACGGGAAGGCGTCGGTTGCGGGCTCACGCGAGCTCGTGGCGTTGTTTGTGGACGAGGGTGATGCTGTAGGGCCCGAGCTGTCGCGGCGGCATGCTGACGATATGTTGGCATCAGCTCGGACGCGCCGGCTGTTTCGATACCTGCTCACATCATTTTTTATCCTCCTTGCAGCGGGCCCCTTGGTAATGGCGGATAGTTATTGGGGATCCGGTGTTTCATGGGCTGTTACCTTTTCTCTCTCAAGCTATGCATTGGGTCTCGGACTGCTTCTGTCGCTGCACTACGCGGGTGAAAAACTGAATCGTGAAGCTGCACTGACTAGAACAGATGGGGCGATTGGGCTCGGAAGCCCGTGCGTGTGGGCGATACTGTCTGCCGTGGAATGGTCTTTTGTCTATATCGCGGCATGGAGGTGCGTACGCGATCCGTCGATGGCTGTGCCGGTCCTGTTTTGCGGCATGACGTCTATGGCTTCGCTCGCCGTTGGGCTGCGCCCGTTTAAGGCCCACGCCCATACTCGGGCTATCGCGCCATTGGTTTCGATAGGTGTGGCTGCTTTAATCTATGCAGCCACTAGGGGGCGAATCCATGGACTTGCGGTGCTGACGGGGATACTGTTCACATATATAGTGCTGCGTAGCTGTCCGCAGCGCAAAATGCTCGGGGTATGGATGCTTTGCTTTGGGGCGACGGCTCCTGCTTGGGTTGTCTTGCTCAACATGGCGCAGGATCTGACGGTTTTCGAGCCGTTGTTCCTTACTTCGTTGCTGGGGCAAAGTTCGGCTCTCAATGTCGTCGTGGCAACGGTGATCGTCTGCTGGTCTGTGCCCATATTCGTCACGCACATCGCGCTCGCCCGCTCGGTTGAGGACGAGAAGGCCGTCTTGGAGTACCGCGCGAACGGGTCCACCGAAACGGCCCACGTGCGCCAGCTGGCCCTGCTTATGTCGCGCTCCCTTTCCGATGTTCAGTCGCAAATTTTGCTGATGACGGCAGAGGGCGCAACGACAAAGACCATTGCGGAGGATGTCGGTTACGCTGCATCTACGGTGCAAGCACTGCGGTCTGCTTCTTACCGCCAGTTGAGGATCAAGAATAAAACGCAGCTTATTTCATTGTTATCGCAGGTAGATAACGTGTAAACGCCTGAGCGGTCGACTCAATAGCGGGTGTTTACAGACATCTTTCTCTATTCATGCAAAGGTTGCCGTGCGTCGACGCATTGTTAACCGCTTTTGATTGGAGAAGGCCATGATTAAGCCAAGGAGCGCTATTGCTCGAATCGGAGTCGGCTTGGCGATTGTTGCGGGCTTGTCGATGGGTGCACCTGCCGCATCATTTGCTCAAGAGGAGTTTGACACTTCCCGGGTTTCTAGCATTTCGCAGAGCGCGGATGCCGGAATTGCCACATGCAAGAAC
>CAJJVE010000310.1:0-1930 GCA_905196265.1 uncultured Collinsella sp.
ACGAGTCGCTCGTGGGCGCGCTGTACTTGGATGCCGGCTGGGATGCGGCAGCGGAGTTCATCCACCGTACGCTTAAGCCGCACCTGGCCACCGAGCGTGCCGAACACCCCGCGAACCCCAAGTCGTTCTTGCAGGAGTGCGTGCAGGCAGACGGCCACGAGCCTCCCGCGTATAAGCTGGTCGGCTCCGAGGGCCCCGCGCATGCGCCCACCTTTACCGCCGTGGTGCTCATTGACGGTATTCGCCAGGGCCGCGGCACCGGTTCCTCCAAGAAGGAGGCCGAGGGAGCCGCTGCACTCGAGGCACTCGACCGCATGGGCTACACCACCAACGGCGTGATTCTCAACAAGAAGCCTGTTTAAGCGAGGAACCGTGTATCTCAAGTCCCTCACGCTCAAAGGGTTCAAGTCGTTTGCCGACCGCGCCCATATGTCATTTGAGCCGGGCCTGACCGTCATCGTCGGTCCCAACGGCTCGGGAAAATCGAACATCTCCGACTCGATTCTGTGGGTCCTGGGCGAGCAGAGCGCCAAGCAGCTGCGCGGTCAGGCCATGGAGGATGTCATCTTCTCGGGCTCGTCGGCTCGCAAGCCGGTGGGTGTTGCCGAGGTTACGCTGGTGCTCGATAACTCGGACCATATGCTGCCCGTCGACTTTGACGAGGTCGCCATCACCCGTCGTATGTACCGCTCGGGCGAAAGCGAGTATCTCATCAACTCGAGCCCGTGCCGCCTGATGGACATTCAGGACATCCTGCACGATTCGGGCCTGGGCAAGGATACGCATTCCATCATCAGCCAGGGCAAGCTCGATGCCATTTTGCAGAGCCGCCCCGAGGAGCGCCGCGCCCTGATCGAGGAGGCTGCCGGCATCTCCAAGCACAAGCGCCGCAAGGAGCGTGCGCTAAAAAAGATTAAATCGATGGACGAGCACCTGACCCGTGCCCGTGACATCAATAAGGAAATCGCCCGTCAGCTGCGGCCGCTGGAGCGTCAGGTCGATCGCGCGCGCAAGTATAAAGAGCTGTCCTCGCGCGCGAACGAGCTTACGCAGATGCTGGCCGTCGACGAACTTCGTTCGCTGCAGTCGCAGTGGAACGACCTGGAGAGCCGCTCCAAGGAGGGCGCTGCCGAGCTTGAGCTTGCGCAGTACCGCTTGGGCGAAAAGGAGCGCGAGCTCGAGAAGCTCCAGGTCATGCTCGAGGAAAAGGGCCTGTTTGTGGGCGATCTGGGCGAGCAGCGCCGCCATATGCAAGACGTGGTCGGCCGCATTAACTCCGATATGCGCCTGCTCGAGGAAAAGGGCCACAACATGGTGTCGCGCCTGTCCGACATGCGCGGCCAGATCTCGAGCTCTGAGCATCAGCGTCGTCGCGTGGTCGAGGAGCTCGAGGATGCGCGTGCCCAGCTTGAGGAAGTTACCGGTGCGCACATGCAGGCCCAGGACGACGTTGACGCCGCCGGTCCTGCCGCCGCCCAGCTCCACGAGCGTCGCGTTGCGCTCGACAATCAGATTTCGCAGCTTACGCGCGAGCAGCGCGATGTGCAGCGTGCGGCCGATAACGCCGCGCTCGAGCTTGCCAAGGTGAAGGACTCGCTGAGCAACGCCGAGGTCGAGGACAACATGTACGCCTCGCGCCTGGAGCAGATCGACGAGCAGCTCGAGGAGGTCACGGCCTCGCTCGAGAGCCGTCGCGACCGCGCTGAGGAGCTCGAAGGTGCGCTCGATCAGGCTCGCCAAGCCCAGGTCGATGCGCGTGAGGCCACCGAGGTCGCCCGTGCAGCGTTGAAGGACCTGCGTAATCACGAGAGCGAGGCGCGCAACAAGCTGTCCGAGGTTCGCTCTGAGCTCGCGAGCCAAAAGAAGCTCGATGCCCGCATGGCTGACAGCTCGCCGCTGGTGAGCCGTCTGATGGGCGCGTTGGGCGATG
>CAJJVE010000311.1:0-1929 GCA_905196265.1 uncultured Collinsella sp.
GCGATCCTGCTTAGACGAGCTTGCACTTCTGGAATGATCTTCTCGAACATTACCTCCGCCTCGGGAAAACCCTCTTCTTTGAGACCGCGCGCGGCGTCTCTTAGCGCGTCTGGAACCTCATTGCAGGTATCAGCAATCATTCCGGCGACAATTCCCCCGGGCAAACCCGCCCCAATCATTTGGCTCATCACCGACCCGCGCGTTACGTCGTCAATCTTGCGGCTCCCACCAAACGAGACGCCCATCTCACGAACGAGACTGGGATAAACCGTTGTACACAGCACGTCATAGAGCGGCGCCAACCTCACCTGCTTCCAACTTTCGCCCCATACGAGCGACCAGTTCTTTAGATGGTTATCGCAGTTACCTACGGCATAGTCGAACAGCTGGTTATAGCCGACAAGGAACCTGTCCTCCATTTGATTCGTCGACGCCCTTCGCACCGCATCGACGATAAGCCCCAGGTAATTGACGCCCGTGGGCTCATATTTAAGCTCACGCGAAATGCCCTTGGCCTGACAAACATCTTCCTGGTGCAAACGGTATGGAATTGGCAATCCGTCAACCGAGCATCCGGCATCAGGCGTTACTCGGTCAAATCGTCTCACGGCGATAATTGGCTCGGCATCCTCAACTCGGATAAGAAAACACTCTTCGGCCGACAGGTCCATCAGGGAGGCGGCTCTCACGCACATCGCTTCACACACCGTCTCGCCTGGGAACGTTTTCGACCCCGCTTTGAGAATGTGCGTAGATGGGGCCGCTCCATGAGGCAGGTACCATCCGCCACATGGGTCATCGCCCGTATGGTAGAGACCTACCTTCGCCTGAGCACCTGCAAGGGAGATTCGACTCTCTAGCGCTAAATCAAAAGCAACCTCCGCCGGCGCGTATGCCAGCCCGCTTAGCTGTTCTTCACCTATCTCTTCATAGCCCATTTCGAGACTGTCGGCCGAAGGCTCTCGCGTCAAAACCAGAGCGCCGACAGGTTCATCGCGGACTAAATCGAGCACCTTAAAGTAATCTCCGCGTTCCGCTCGCGCCCTTTTCTCAAGGTCCCTGTTGAGCTGCCCCTCCGGAATGATGCCAGAGAAAAAGGAACCCGTTGCGTCCGGACTAAATGTCTCGGCCGACAACGGAAGCGAGATCGAAATCGGCGCCGCATCACCGCTCTCGAGATATTTGGGGCTATAGGTGAATGTCGGAAACCCCGCATTTTCCTCCAATATGCCAACCAGCTGGTAAGACCCATTAAACTCACGGTGAACGAACAGCGTGCCATCCATTACTTCCCCCTCACCTTCAGAATAAAATCAATATCCACGATGGAGGCGTAATCGAAAATGACACCAATTTCGACCGTTGTCCGCCCCCGTTCGATATCACCAATCACACGAAGGCTGCGACCCGTCATAGTCGCGACGTCACGTTGGGTCAAGCCGAGCTCACGCCTTCTGAGCCTAAGGGCCTTCCCTATCTCGGCGGGATCGAAAACCGTGCGCTCCGAGAAAGCGACTTCCGACGGTTTGAGCTTGATGCGCCCATCCAGCTTTTTAATCGTTGTCACCGTTCTCATGACGCCTCCAGCTGTATTCCTGTTCGTGAACATAGTATAAACCTGTAGCACTATGTTCATGTACGGGAATATAGCGTTGACTACATTAGCAATGTTCCCGTTCAGGAATATAGCTGCCGAAAAGCCTGATTTCTTCTTAAATGGGAAAATCCTGAACGGCTACGCCATACGGGCTAACTACTCGAAGTATTGGAACTTGTTGGTCGAAAAAGCGAATGTGACGACGAAGCCTTCGCCGGGCTCGGACGCTGCGGTGACGTCGATGCCCATCTTGGAGCACAGACGCGCCACCAGGTAGAGGCCGATGCCCGTTGCGCGCTTGGTGGTGCGACCGTTGTCGCCGGTAAAACCCT
>CAJJVE010000312.1:0-1910 GCA_905196265.1 uncultured Collinsella sp.
ATCGTCAACCCCACCTATGAGGAGCGCGAGAACTCCGACCTGGACCTGGAGCTGGGCGGCTCTGCCGACTTCATCTCGATGGTCGAGGCCGGCGCCGAGGAGATCTCCGAGGACGACATGCTCGCCGCTATGAAGTTTGGTCAGGAGGCCCTCGCTGCCTTCTGCCAGGCCCAAGACGAGTTCGTTGCCGAGTGGGAGCAGGTCAACGGCGCTATCGTCAAGAAGGAGTACCCGCTCGACCAGCCCGTCGAGGAGGTCCAGGAGCGCATCTTCGCCCACTACGACGAGATGGCCGCTGCCCTGCGCGACGCCGACAAGCTTTCCCGCATCGGTAAGGTTGAGGCTCTGAAGGAGTCCATCCGCGCCGAGTTCACCGACGAGGAGCAGGCCGCCTGGGAGCGCGAGATCCCCGTGGCGCTCAAGAAGCTCGAGAAGAAGGCCATGCGCACCATGGTCGTCGAGACCGGCGAGCGCGTCGACGGCCGTGCCGCCGACGAGATCCGTCCCATCATGGTGAAGGACAACTACCTGCCGCTCGTTCACGGCTCCGGCCTGTTCCAGCGTGGTCAGACCCAGGTGCTCTCCGTCCTGTCGCTCGGTATGCTCAACGAGGGCCAGCGTCTGGATACCATCGAGCCCACCGAGGGCAAGCGCTACATGCACCACTACAACTTCCCGCCGTTCTGCACCGGCGAGACCGGCCGCATGGGCAGCCCCAAGCGCCGCGAGATCGGTCACGGCAACCTGGCCGAGCGCGCTCTGCTCCCGGTGCTTCCCGACGAGAACGAGTTCCCCTACGCCATCCGCGTGGTCTCCGAGGTCATGGAGTCCAACGGCTCCTCTTCGATGGCTTCGACCTGCGGCTCCACGCTCGCCCTTATGGACGGTGGCGTGCCCATTAAGCGCCCGGTCTCCGGTATCGCCATGGGCCTGATCCAGGAGGAGGGCAAGACCGTGGTCCTGTCCGATATCCAGGGTCTCGAGGACTTCCTGGGCGACATGGACTTTAAGGTTACCGGCACCACCGAGGGTATCACCGCCCTGCAGATGGACAACAAGGCCACCGGCCTCACCTTCGACATCTTGGCCCGCGCCCTGCAGCAGGCCAAGGAGGGTCGCGCCTTCATCCTGCAGAAGATGCTCGATGTGATCCCCGAGCCGCGTCACACCACGCGCAGCACCGCTCCGCGCATCGTCTCCATCCAGGTTCCGACCGATAAGATCCGCGACGTCATCGGTTCCGGCGGTAAGGTCATCCGCGGCATCCAGGACGAGACCGGCGCTTCGGTCGACATCCAGGAGGACGGCACCGTCTTTGTCGGCGGCACCGGCGAGTCCGTCGATCAGGCCGTCGAGCGCATCAAGCTCATCATCAAGGTTCCCGAGCCTGGCGAGGAGTACACCGGTCGCGTGGTCTCCATCCAGCCGTTCGGCGCCTTCGTCAACCTGCTGCCCGGTAAGGACGGCCTGCTGCACATCTCCCGCGTCGCCAAGGGCCGCGTGGAGAAGGTCGAGGATGTCCTCAACGTGGGCGACGAGGTCAAGGTCGTCGTTATCGAGGTCGACGATCGCGGCAAGATCTCGCTCGATCGTCTCGACAAGCCCGAGGCCCCGGCTCGCGCCGAGGGTGCCTCCGAGGGCGACGGCGAGCACTTCCAGCGTCGTGAGCGTCCGCGTCGCGAGCGCTCCGAGCGCAACGACCGTCCGCGCCGTCCCGGCGACAACGGAGGCCGCAAGCCCCGCCGTCACCACGACGCCGAGTAACAGCCGCACATAATCAGCTCAACAAGGGCGACTCCGGACAGGGGTCGCCCTTTTGCTTGCGCCCGGGAGGGCCGCATATGAAGTTTCCTGTTCTACAGTCCTGCGCAAGACGGAAAGCACATTAAGTGCTTTCCTTTGCGTGCGGA
>CAJJVE010000313.1:0-1850 GCA_905196265.1 uncultured Collinsella sp.
ATGTGGCCTCCGTCGTGAGCAGGACTGTAGAGCAGGAAACTTCATCCGTGCCCGCCCTCGCGGGGAACCGGCGGGATACACGGCTTCAGATGGGGCTTTGATGCATGGGTGGCCTGTTGTTGTGCAAATGGGTATCATACTGTGGTTACTGCATCGACTCTGCGATGCATTGTTGTACGTTCCCGGCGGCCGGTTTGCCAGAAGCGCCCCGTCGGTTGTTTCAGACCCGTTTCGAAGAAAGGAAACAACACTCACCTATGGCAGCTAAAAAATCATCTCCCTTGAAGATCATCCCGCTCGGCGGCCTAGATGGCATCGGCAAGAACATGACGGTCTTCGAGTGCGGCGACGACATGGTGCTCGTCGACGCTGGCCTCATGTTCCCCGACGACTCGCAGCCCGGTATCGATCTGGTGCTTCCGGATTACACCTACGTTCTGGAGAACGAGGAGAAGCTCCGCGGCATCATCGTCACTCACGGCCACGAGGACCACACCGGTTCGCTTCCGTATCTGCTGCAGGACCTCAACAACAAGGTGCCCATCTTCTCGAGCAAGCTGACGCTCGGCTTTATCGAGGGTAAGCTCTCCGAGTTCCGCATTCGTGCACCCAAGTTCCGTGAGGTCAAGGGCGGCAGCCACGTCAATTTGGGTGGCATCTCGCTCGACTTCTTCTCGATGACGCACTCCATCCCGGGCGCTCTGGGCGTGTTCATCCGCACCAACCAGGGCACCGTTATGCACACCGGCGACTTTAAGCTCGACCAGACGCCTATCGACGGCGTCACGCCCGATTATGCCGCTATCAGCCGCTTTGCCAAGCAGGGCATCGACCTGCTGTTGTCCGATTCCACCAACGCCACGGTTCCCGGCTTTACCAAGTCCGAGGCCGAGGTTGGCCCCAATCTGCTGCATGCCATCAAGAATGCTCCGGGCCGCGTGTTCGTCGCGTCGTTCTCGAGCCACATCCATCGTCTGCAGCAGATCTGCGACGCCGCCCGCAAGTGCGGCCGCAAGGTCGTCGTGACCGGTCGTTCCATGCTCACCAACACCCGCGTGGCGCGCGAGCTCGGTTATCTCAACATCGATGATGCCGATATCATCGATGCTTTCGATATCGACAACCTGCCCGACGATAAGATCGTCGTCATGTGCACCGGTTCGCAGGGCGAGCCTCTGTCGGCCCTTTCGCGCATGGCCAACGGCGAGCACAAGACGCTCTCCATCCACGAGGGCGATACCGTCATCCTCTCGGCAACGCCGGTCCCCGGTAACGAGAAGGCCGTTCAGCAGGTCGTCAACAGCCTCGCCAAGCTTGGCTGCGACGTGTGGGATAAGAACCGCGCCCTCGTTCACGTTTCGGGTCACGGTAGCCAGGAGGAGCTCAAGCTCCTGATGGCCATGGCCAAGCCTACGTACTTTATGCCGGTCCACGGCGAGGCCGTGCATCTGCGCGCCCATGCCCAGCTTGCCCGTAAGATGGGCATCAAGGATGATCATATCTTTATCCTCGACAACGGAGATACGCTCGAGATGCGTGGCGGTATCGTCAAACGCGGTACGCCCGTCGAGTCCGGCGTCGTCTACGTCGACGGCCTGCGTATCGGCGATACCGACCCTATCGTTCTGCGCGATCGTCAGAAGCTTGCCAACGACGGTATGGTCACGGCTGTCGCTATCGTTTCGCTCAAGCACAAGAAGATCGAGGCCATCGAGTTCTCGGGCCGCGGCGTCTCCTTTGCCATCGACGACCAGTTCTCCGATGACGCCTCGGCGTCCATCATGAAGACGATCGAGAAGGGCAAGTTCAGCTTTACGAGCAGCGGTTCCGATGCTATTCGCAAGGCCGTG
>CAJJVE010000314.1:0-1848 GCA_905196265.1 uncultured Collinsella sp.
GTGGCGACCTCTGGCGCCGTTGCCGTGGCCGATCCCGAGCAGGATGGCGCTGCCTTCTGTGATGCCAACGCCGGCAAGGGCAAGCTCGTCATTTCCGTCTACACCGACTGCATGGGCCGTGGCGACGACGAGCTGGGCCACAAGCTCATGAAGGCGTTTATCTTTGCCGTGACGCAGCAGGAGGAGCTGCCCGCGACCATGCTGTTCTACAACGGCGGCGCCAAGCTCACCGTCGAGGGCTCGCCGGTGCTCGACGACCTGAAGGGTCTGGCCGAGCAGGGTGTCGAGATTCTCACCTGCGGTACCTGCCTCGATCACTATGGCATTAAGGACCAGCTCGCGGTGGGCGAGGTCACGAATATGTACGTGATTGTGGAGAAGATGGAGCAGGCCGTGCGCGTCGTGCGCCCGTAGCGTATTGGTTGGAGTTGCCATGAGGGAGAAGCGCCCGGCGCTTGTCATCACGTTTCCCACCACGGCGGCCGCCATGGGCTGCGAGTCCCTGTGCATTGAGCGCGGTCTTCCCGGGCGAACGATTCCCGTACCCGGGAAGGTCGCTGCCGGCTGCGGTCTGGCGTGGAAGGCGTTGCCTGCCGATGAGGAACTGCTGCGCGGCGAACTCGCCGCGGCGGGCGTTCCCACCGAGGGCTTTACGGTGATTGATATGTGGGAGGTCGTGCGATGATCTACCTGGATAACGCGGCGACGACCATGCACAAGCCGCAGACGGTCATCGATGCCGTGACGCAGGCGATGTGCTCGCTCGGCAATGCCGGACGCGGCGCCACGTCGGGTGCCCTCGATGCCGCTCGTACGATTCACGGTTGCCGCGCCAAGCTCGCGCGCCTTTTGGGTTGCCCGAGGGCGGACCATGTGTGCTTTACGCCCAACTCTACGGCGGCGCTCAACACCGCCATCAACGGGGTGGTGTGCCCCGGCGACCGTGTGGTCACGACGGTGCTCGAGCACAACTCCGTGCTACGTCCGCTCAATCGCTTGGCGGTAGAGCGGGGCGTGACCGTTGAGCATGCGGGCTGCGATGCGAGCGGCGCGCTCGACTACGACGAGCTCGAGCGGCTGGTGACGCCTGACACGCGTGCCGTAGTGGTGACGCACGCCTCCAATGTGACCGGCAACTCGGTCGACATTGCACGCGTGGCCGCCATGGCCCATGCGGCAGGTGCACTGGTAATCGTCGATGCCTCGCAGTCTGCCGGAACGGCGCATATCGATATGCAGGCCATGGGGCTTGACGTGGTGTGCTTTACCGGCCATAAGGGGCTCATGGGACCTCAAGGCACCGGTGGCCTGGCCGTGGCGGAGGGCATTGACGTGGCTCCGTGGGCCATAGGCGGCACGGGCGTGCACAGCTTCGATGCGCTGCAGCCGCTTGAGTGGCCCACGCGCCTTGAGGCGGGCACGCTCAACGGCCACGGCATCGCGGGACTTTCTGCCGGTCTCGACTTTATCGAGGCACAAGGCGGGGTCGAGGCGATTGCGGCGCATGAGCGTTCGCTTGCGGAGCGCTTCCTCGCCGGTGTTCGCGAAATCCCCGGCATTGCGCTCTACGGTGCGTTTGACCAGCCCGTGCGTTCGGCGATCGTCTCACTCAACGTGGGTGATATCGACTCTGCCGAGATCTCGGACGCGCTTATGCAAGGGTGGGGGATTGCGACGCGCCCCGGTGCCCATTGCGCTCCGCTCATGCACCGCGCGCTGGAGACCGAGCGCCAGGGCGTCGTCCGCTTCTCGTTTGGGTATTTCAATACGGACGAGGAAGTTGACACCGCGATTGATGCTTTGCGCGATTTAGCCTGCTAAAGCTGCTAGACCGTTTATACTTGCGGG
>CAJJVE010000315.1:0-1827 GCA_905196265.1 uncultured Collinsella sp.
GAGGGCGGCAACTACAGCATCTATATCTGCTACATCGTCGCGGCACTCGTGGTGTTCCTCGTGCTCGCCGTGCAAATGGGTTAAGGAGGGGAGAGCATGAACAACATCGTACTTGCCGTTCTGCAGGGCGTGGTCGTCATGGCCGTCGCACCGTTCTTCTCCGGTCTCGGCCGCGTGATCCGCGCCAAGATGCACAACCGTCGCGGCCCCAGCATCATGCAGGACTACCGCGACCTGGCCAAGCTCTTTGCGCGCCCCGAGTCCCAGAGCGAGGATGCGAGCTTTGCGCTGCGCATTATGCCGCCGCTGTTCTTCGCCGTCGCCTTTATGCTCGCGATGGGTCTGCCGCTCTTTACGGCACAAAGCCCCATCCCGGTCTTTGGTGACGCCATCACCATCATGTACAGCCTGGCGCTCGCCCGTTTCTTCTTCGCCCTCTGCGGTGTGGATTCGTCCAACGCCTACGCCGGTATCGGCGGCGTCCGCGAGCTGCTCATGAGCGTGCTCATCGAGCCGTCCATGCTGCTGGCGCTGTTTGCCGCCGCCCTGGTGTGCGGCTCCACCGACATCGCCACCATGGTCAGCACATCATGACGGGCGCCATCGACGCGCCGGTCGCCGTGATCCTCGCCGGCATCGCCTTTGCGATTGCCTGCTACATGGAACTCGGCAAGCTGCCCTTTGATCAGGCCGAGGCCGAGCAGGAGCTTCAGGAAGGCCCGCTCGCCGAGCTTTCCGGCCCGTCGCTCGCCATGGCCAAGCTCGCCATGTCCATGAAGCAGGTCCTGGTCGTCGCCTGGTTCTGCGCGATCTTCGTCCCCTGGGGCGAGCCCGCGACCGTGGGCGCCGCCGCTGTTCTGGGCGCCGTCATCTTCCTAGTGAAGTGCCTGATCGACTTTGTCGTGTGCGGCGTGATCGAGAACTCCTGCTCGCGTTCGCGTTTTAAGGTGCTTGGCAATCAGACCTGGGCCGTCGTGGGCATCGCCGTTCTGGCGTTTGTCTTCGTGGTCGTCGGCGTGTAGGAGAAGGGAGAAACAATGTCATTTGCAGTCAGTCTGTCCCTTCTCGGCTTGGTCGCTATCGCGGCCCCGATGGTGGCCTCGGTGCTCGTCGCCCTGTTCCCCCGTCCGTACGCCAAGTGGTTCAGCGTTTTGGGTGCCGCCGTCTCGACGGTCTGCACCATTGCCCTCGCCGCGAATTTCGCCGGCGCCGGCATGCCCGACACGCAGGTCCCCCTGATCTCGTTTGGGCAGACCCTCGTCATGGGATTCACCTTCGATCGCATGAGCACGCTGCTCGCGCCCGCCTTTGTGGGTATCGGCCTGCTTGTCGTGATCTATTCGATTCCCTATATGAGCGAGAATAACCGTGAGCATCCCGATGCGCCGCGTCGTCGCTTCTATGCGTACCTCGCGACCTTCATCGGCGCCATGGCCGGCCTCGTGTACAGCTCGACCCTTTTGGGCCAGCTCGTGTTCTTTGAGATCACGGGTGCCTGCTCTTGGGGCCTCATTAGCTACTACATGACGCCTACGGCCAAGAAGGCCGGCATGAAGGCCCTGATCATCACGCATATCGGTGCGCTCGGCCTGTATCTGGGCGCCGCCATCGTGTTTGCTCACACCGGCACCTTCGCCATTACCGCGGTTGCCGGCCTCGACGCCAAGCTCAAGGCCATCGTCCTTTTGCTCGTGCTGTTTGCGGCCTGGGCCAAGTCCGCACAGGTTCCCATGTACATGTGGCTGCCTTCGGCCATGGAGGCGCCGACGCCTGTTTCGGCCTACCTGCATGGTGCCTCGATGGTCAAGGTCGGCGTGTGCGTGTTCG
>CAJJVE010000316.1:0-1825 GCA_905196265.1 uncultured Collinsella sp.
TCAGGAAGCGGCCGTTGTCGACCGAGGAACGCGAATTGACGTAGCCGGCGGCGTCCTGAAAACGACCGCCCTGCTGCGACGTCTCGCGCTCATATGCCATCAGATCGTCAAAATAAGCGTTGACGACCTCCCGCGGATTGAGGCCCAAAAAGCGCGCATAGCTCGAAATCATGCCCTGCGCATAGCCGCGCGGAGGCATCGATGCAAAATTGCCATTCTCGAAAAACTCGATGATCTGCGGCCTGATTTTGATGGTGTTGGCGACCTGCTGAATGGAAAGGCCCATTCGGCGACGCTGCTCGAGCAACATGTCACCAAAGCGTGCAGCCATCAGAATCCTCCAAACTCACGATCTTCACGTGCCATCTCGGCGTCGACGGATTCCAGCGCGGCAAGGCCTTCTTCATCCAGTAGGACCTCGCGCGGCTTGGAACCGTCGGGCGGTCCGACGACACCCTTTTCTTCCAGCATGTCCATAATACGCCCGGCGCGCGCATAGCCAACCTTCAGGCGGCGTTGCAGGCCAGATGTGGAGCCCAGCTGCGATTCCACCACAATATGGGCGGCTTCCCAGATAAGCGGATCGTCGTCCTGAGGCTCGGCAACGCCGGTGCGCACGATGCCGCCGCCACCTGCCATGGACATGGAGGCAGGTGCCACAGCCGACAGGATCTCCTCGTGGTAGTCGGGCTCGCTTTGCGACTTGACGAACTCGACAATCTCGTTGATCTCGTCATCCGAAACAAAGCAACCCTGGATACGGCGAGGCTTGCCCCAGTCGACCTTTGAGAACAGCATGTCACCCAAGCCGGTGAGCTTTTCGGCACCCATCTGGTCGATGATGACGCGGGAGTCGATGCCCGTTGCAACGTTGAAGGCGATACGATTGGTAATGTTTGCCTTGATGAGACCCGTCACCACGTTAGAGCTCGGACGCTGAGTCGCCACGATAAGGTGGATACCGGCGGCACGGCCCAGCTGGGCGATACGCACAATCGACGCCTCGACGTCCTTGCCGGCAACCATCATCAGGTCCGAAAGCTCGTCGATGATGATGACCAGGTAGGGCATCTTTTGCGGCGGGTTATCGTAATGCTCAAACTCGCCGGCGGCCTGCTTTTCGTTATAGGTCGAGATCTTGCGCACGTTCAGGCGCTCGAAGACCTTCAGGCGGCGCTCCATCTCGGACACCGCCCACTGCAAGGCACTCGCGGCCTGCTTGGGCTCGGTCACTACGGGCACGTAAAGATGCGGAAGGCCGTTATAACCTGCGAGCTCGACGCGCTTGGGGTCGACCATGATCAAGCGAACGTCCTCGGGGAGCGCGCGCATGAGCAGGGTCGTGATGATGGAGTTGATCATGACCGACTTACCGGAACCCGTGGTACCGGCGATCAGCAGGTGGGGCATCTTGGCGAGGTCAGCGACGACCGGCGTGCCCTCTGCGTCGCGGCCGATGGCAAGCTCGAGCGGACCGCCCTTAACATAGGGCAGCACGTCGCCCAAGTTGACGTTCTGACGCTTGCGATTGGGAATCTCGATACCCACGAGCGAGGTGCCGGGAATCGGCGCAAAGATACGCACGGACTGAGCAGCAAGCGACAGCGCGATGTCGTCCTCAAGGCTCGAAATCTTGCTCACGCGCTCGCCCTCGCCGGGCTGCAACTTAAAGGTCGTCACCGTGGGACCGGCAATCCAGCCGACAACGCGAGCGCTACGGCCAAACTCAAGCAGCGTGGACTGCAACGACTCGGCGGTCTGTTCCAGCTCCTTGTCCGAAGACGCGGCAGAAGCGGACTGGGGGTTTGCATGCAGGATTTCGAGC
>CAJJVE010000317.1:0-1818 GCA_905196265.1 uncultured Collinsella sp.
CTGGGCCACGACTTGGGACACACACCCTTTGGCCATGCCGGTGAGCGCTTTCTCAACGATATTTACCACGAGCGCACGGGTCGCTACTTTTTCCATAACGTGCAGTCGGTCCGCGTGCTCGACGCCCTGTATGGCCGCAACGTGTCGCTCCAGACGCTCGACGGCGTCTTGTGCCATAACGGCGAGTACGAGCAACGCGTGTTTGAGCTCTCGGGCATGGGTTCCTTTTACCAGTTCGATCAGACGGTTGAGGACTGCATTGCCAAGGGCTATAGCGCAATTGAGCACCTGCGTCCCATGACGCTCGAAGGCTGCGTGGTCCGCATCTCGGATATCCTTGCCTACGTTGGGCGCGATCGCCAAGACGCCATTGCGGCGGGCCTACTGGCGCCCGATGCTTTTGATGATGGCCTGGGTGGGGCATACAACAGCTGGATCCTTACGCATGCCTCCATCGATATCGTTGAGCACAGCTATGGCAAGCCGCGCATCGAGATGAGCGAGGACCTGTTTGAGGAGATCCGCCGAGCCAAGCGCGAGAACTACGAGAAGATCTATAGCAAGGGCGGCATCGAAGGCGACTCCGAAGCGGAACTGCGCGAGGCGTTCGAAAAGCTCTACGACCGTTGCCTGCAGGATATAAACGAAGGCGACGAGTCCTCTTACATCTTTAAGCATCATATTTCGCGCATTGAGCAGCAGCTTTCCTACTACGATCGCACCTATACCTGGCAGGACGACAAGGATCAAGCGGTGGTGGATTACATCGCGAGCATGACGGACGGCTATTTCTGCGAGCTGACGAGCAAGCTATTTCCTGGTCTGGAGTTTCCCCATCGTACCTATATTAACGAACGGTAGTTCGTATCATTTCGGTATACTGTTAGTGGAAAACGTTTTTGATTGATGCACGGGATGGCTATGGACGACCTATTTTCTGCCTCGACGCGCGAGCGTTCCTTTAAAAATGCGCCGCTCGCGGTGCGCATGCGCCCCAATTCGCTCGACGAGTACGTGGGTCAGCAAAAGGCCGTCGGTAAGGGCTCGTGGCTGCGTGCGGCCATCGAGCATGATGTGCTATGGAGCGTGATTCTGTATGGGCCGGCCGGTACGGGCAAGACGACGCTGGCGCATATCATCGCCAACCATACCAAGAGCGAGTTTGTCGAGGTCAGCGCCGTGACGGGTACCGTGAAGGATCTGCGTCGCGTGATTGACGAGGCCAAGACGCGCCTGAATACCTACGACCGCCGCACCATCTTGTTCATCGACGAGATTCATCGCTTCTCTAAGTCGCAGCAGGATGCCCTGCTACATGCAGTTGAGAACCGTACCGTCATTATGATTGGCGCCACGACGGAGAACCCGTACTTCGAGGTCAACTCGGCGTTGCTTTCGCGTGGTCGCGTGGTGGAGCTCGAGCACTTAAAGGACGAGGATATCGCGACGCTCATCGAGCGTGCGCTCGAGGCACCGCAGGGTCTGAACGGTAAGTTCTCGGCCGATGAGGATACGGTTAAGTCCATCTGCACGCTGGCTGCAGGCGATGCTCGTTCGGCGCTCACGACGCTCGAGCTTTCGAGCGAGATCGCCGTCACGCGTCCCGATACGGACGGGACGCCAGCGCCGGCGGCGGGGGAGCGCTATCCCATCACCGTGGATGACGTTAAGATTGCCAACCCGCGTCGTGGCTTTTCGTACGACAAAAACGGTGACATGCACTACGACATTATCAGTGCGTTCATCAAGTCTATGCGCGGTAGTGACCCCGATGCCACCATTTATTGGCTCGCGCGCATGATCGATGCAGGAGAGGAT
>CAJJVE010000318.1:0-1813 GCA_905196265.1 uncultured Collinsella sp.
TGGAGACGCCAGTGGTATGGGCGCTGAGGGTGCAACTGACGCGGGTGTGGTTGTTCCTACCGAGTTTGTCTCGATCTGTAACAACAAGGGGCCGTTTGGCCTCGTAACTGTTACAGATCGAGACAGAAGGTTGGCTGCCGCTAAAAGATCTCAATCTGTAACATCAGAGGCCGAAAACCTGTCTACTTGTTACAGATTTAGACGTTTGACGACGGGGCTGGAGAATATCTCGATCTGTAACATCTAACGGCCAAAAACCGGTCTAACTGTTACAGATCGAGACAAAGGTTGGACGCGGTGCCGAAAGATCTCGATCTGTAACATTTGGAAGGTTAAAGACGGTCTACCTGTTACAGATTGAGACGTTTTACTGGAACGACCGGAACCTCGCCACGCTGTCTCCGTTTGCCCTCACATCTCTCTCGTCCCTCCGTTAGCCGATATGTCCGGCTTTAGTTTGCTGCATTAGGTGATAATGGACAAATGTTCAAGTTAATCGTGAGGGAGGGGTTCGATATGGCGACTGCCGATCGTCCCACATTGTTTATCAATGCGACCGTTCTGGATGGTTCGGAACATATGGAGCCGCAGCCCGATATGGCCGTGGTCGTCGAGCGTGGCATCATCACCTGGATGGGACCGAGTGCCGTGGCGCAAGCACCTGCAGGTGCCGAGGTTATCGACCTGGCCGGCGCGTACCTCATGCCGGGCCTCATCAATATGCACGTGCATCTGTGCGGTTCGGGCAAACCGGTCTCGGCGGGAGATGCGGGCGCACTCATGAAGAAGCTCGACAATCCCGTGGGCCGCGCCATCGTGCGCCATATCCTCAAGGGCAGCGCTCAGCAGCAGCTGGCAAGCGGCGTGACCACGGTGCGCGGTGCGGGCGATCCGCTGTTTGCCGATATCGCCGTGCGCAACGCCATCGACGCCGGCAAGTATCAGGGTCCGCGCCTGGTAGCGCCGGGAACGGGCGTTACGGTGCCGGGTGGTCACGGTGCTGGGTTGTTCGCCCAGGTGGCTAACAGCCCCGCCGAGGCGGCCGAACAGGTGCGCGACTTGTACGCGCGTGGCGCCGACGTCATCAAGCTGTTCGTGACAGGCGGCGTGTTCGACGCGACCGAAGTAGGCGAGCCGGGCGTGCTACGCATGCCGGTCGATGTCGCCGCTGCGGCGTGCAAGGCGGCGCACGAGGTTGGCCTTCCGGTCATGGCCCATGTCGAGAGCACCGAGGGCGTACGCGCTGCGCTTCAGGCCGGCGTCGATACGATCGAGCACGGCGCTCCTCTGACGCCCGAGATTCTGGAGCTGTACCGCGGTGCCGCGGGAACACAGCTCGAGGGGCGCGCGCCGAGCGTGACCTGCACGATCAGTCCCGCACTGCCGTTTGTACTGCTCGATCCGGAGAAGACTCATTCGACCGACACACAAAAGAAGAACGGTGACATCGTGTGCTCGGGTATCATCGAGAGCGCTCGCGCCGCCCTGGATGCCGGCGTTAAGGTGGGCCTGGGCACGGACTCGAGCTGCCCGTTCGTGACGCAGTACGACATGTGGCGCGAGGTGGCCTACTTTGCCAAGTACGTGGGCGTGAGCAATGCGTTTGCGCTGCACACGGCCACGCAGGTCAATGCCGAGCTGCTGGGCCTGGGTGACGAGACCGGTACGATCGAGTGCGGCAAGGCTGCCGATATTCTGGTGACGCGCGAGAACCCGCTCGATGACCTGCGCGCTCTGCGCGAACCGATGCATGTGATGTGCCGTGGCGATCTGGTGCGCAAGCTCAAGGTCAAGCGCATCTCCGAGGTTGATA
>CAJJVE010000319.1:0-1813 GCA_905196265.1 uncultured Collinsella sp.
CATCGCCTGGAGGGCATCGACCGCCGTATCCGCGGAACACGCCAGGCCTCGCGCTCGCTTGAGCTGCTGCGCCTTCGCGTCGATCCCATGCACGAGCGCTATTCTGCCCTGTTGGAGCGCGCCTCGGACTGGGCTGCGCGCCTGCGCGATCAGGCTTCGCTCGAGGAAGCGGACTCGGCTTCGCTTAAGAAGACCATCGAGGACGCCAAGACCGAGGTCGCCCGCGCCAAAGAGAGGGTCGATGCTGCCGCCACGACGCAAAATGAGTTCAAGGTGGCGCGCGGCAAGCTCGAGGTGCAGGTCGAGGCTGCCATCAAGGCCATCACCGCTGACGGTACCACGGTGCTCGAGGAAGCGCTCATGCTGCCGGCGCCCACCGACCGCGACGCCGCCGAGCGCGAGCTCAACCAACTCGTGCGCCAGATCAACAATCTGGGCCCCGTGAACCAGGTTGCCATGGAGGAGTACGAGCAGCTCAAGCGCCGCGCCGATTACATCGAGGAGCAACTGGCCGATCTGGAGAGCGCGCGCAAGGCGCTCACCAAGATCACCGTGGCGATTGACCGCAAGATGCGCAAGGCGTTCCTGGTGACGTTTGAGAAGGTCGACGCGAACTTCCGCGAGATCTTCTCCATGCTCTTCCCGGGTGGTCAGGCTCACCTTGAGATGACCGATCCCGAGCATCCTGCCGAGACGGGCATTGAGGTCGTGGCGCAGCCGCGCGGCAAGCGTATCACCAAGATGATGCTCATGTCCGGTGGCGAGAAGAGCCTGACGGCGCTCGCTCTGCTCTTTGCCGTATACCGTACGCGCACGGTGCCGTTCTATGTGCTGGACGAGGTCGAGGCCGCGCTCGACGACGCCAACCTGTCCAAGCTCATCGGTGCTCTCGATGTGCTGCGTTCCGATACGCAGCTCTTGGTAATCTCGCATCAGCGCCGTACTATGGAGGACGCTGACGTCCTCTATGGCGTCTCGATGCAAGCCGACGGCGTCAGTCGCGTCGTCTCGCAAAAACTCGATCGCGAAACCGGAAAGGTCGTGAATGCATAATGGGATTCTTTGACGCACTCTCGCGCGGACTTGAGCGCAGCCGCGAGGCCCTCAACGAGGTCTTCTACTTTGGCGGTGAGGTCGACGAGGATTTTTGGGAGGATCTTGAGGACACCCTCGTCATGGGTGACATGGGCGCCGAGGTCGCCATTCAGGTCTCCGATGACCTGCGTGACGTCGCCGCCAAGAAGAACCTCAAGACCGCCCCGCAGCTTCGTCGCGCCCTGGCCGAGCAGCTCGAGGGCCATTTTGTGCCTGTTGAGCGCGACCCGTTTTCCGATACGCCGAGCTGCGTGCTGTTTGTCGGTATCAACGGCGCCGGCAAGACCACCACGGTCGGCAAGATTGCGAGCGCCATGGCCGCCCGCGGCAAGAACGTGGTTATCGGTTCGGCCGACACCTTCCGCGCCGCCGCTATCGAGCAGCTCGATGTGTGGGGTCAGCGTGCCGGTGTACCGGTTATCAAGCGTGTGCTATGACGTGCTCGACGAGGCCGATAAGCGCGGCAGCGACCTGGTGCTCATCGATACCGCCGGTCGTCTGCACACGAGCCCCGAACTCATGCGCGAGCTCGCCAAGGTGGTCAATGTGACCCGTAAGCGCGCCGCCAATATGGCCGCCGGTCCCATGCCGGTCTCGGTCGTGCTTGTGATCGATGCCGCCACAGGTCAGAACGGTCTGAACCAGGCGCTCGAGTTTAACGAGGCGCTGGGCCTGGACGGTATTATCATGACTAAGCTCGACGGCACGGCTAAGGGCG
>CAJJVE010000320.1:0-1809 GCA_905196265.1 uncultured Collinsella sp.
CGAACAAGCGTCTTGCCTTGGCCAACAAGGAGTCGCTCGTTGTCGGTGGCGACCTGCTGATGCCGTTGGCGCAGCCGGGTCAGCTTATCCCGGTCGACTCCGAGCATTCTGCCATCTACCAGTGCTATCTGGGCGAGAATCCGCGTGAGGCTCACTGCATTTGGCTTACCTGCTCGGGCGGCCCGTTCTTTGGCCGCACACGTGACGAGCTCGATCGCGTGACGCGTGCCGATGCCCTGGCGCATCCTACGTGGGCTATGGGCGCCAAGATCACGATTGACTCCGCCACCCTCATGAACAAAGGTCTGGAGCGTATCGAGGCCATGCATCTGTTTGGCTGCGATCTCGATTTCATTAACGTGGTCGTGCAGCGCCAGTCTAAGATTCACTCCATGGTCGAGTTTGCCGACGGCTCTGTGATGGCGCATCTCGGTGCCTCAGACATGCGCATTCCCATCCAGTTTGCCTTCTCGTATCCCGAGCGTTGGGATACGCCGGCTCCGCGTATCGATTTCCGCGAGTTGGGGCAGCTCACCTTTGACGCGGCCGATATGGATACTTTCCGCTGCCTTGCGCTGGCCGAACGTGCCGGCAAGACGGGCGGCACCATGCCGTGCGTGCTCAATGCTGCCAATGAGGTCGCCGTCGATGCCTTCCTGCATGATGGCTGCAGCTTTACCGATATCGATCGCATTGTGGAATCCTGCATGGATGCTCACGATGTCCAGACGGTCGATTCGTTTGAACAACTTCGCGACATCGATGCGTGGGCGCGTGAAAAGGCCGCGCAGGTGCTCGCCGCAACCCGTTCTTAACCCATAAGGATTGCTTTTTCGTTTTATGGATACTGTTCTGAGCGTTCTCTCATCGGTCTTTTGGGGCCTGCTGATGCTTTCCGTCCTTGTGTTTTTGCACGAGGGCGGCCACTTTTTGGCGGCGCGTGCCTGTGGCGTCCGGGTGACCGAGTTCTTCTTGGGCCTGCCGTGTCGCTTTGATATCCACCACACGTCTCGTCGTATCGGCACCAAGTTTGGCGTGACCCCGCTGTTGCTGGGTGGGTATGCTGCCATCTGCGGCATGGATCCGACCGATGTCTCTTGTGCCGATCGCGTGCTCGCGGCCATCTATCGCCACGGCCGTGTGACGGTGGCCGATCTTGCTGTCGAGCTCGAGCTGTCCGAGGAGGATGTTCTCGAGGCCTGTGCTTTGCTGTTGGGCTGGGGCTCCATCGCCCCCTGGTATGAAGAAGGGGAAAAGCCTTCGCCCAGTTACTATCCCACCAAGTACCAGACCCTGCCGCGCGATGCTGCAGGATATACCACCTTTGACGGTCGCAAATTCGATCGAGAGCATGCGACTGCCGAGGGCGATGTATGGGAACTGCCGTGCGGC
The DNA here is from genome assembly GCA_905196265.1 of uncultured Collinsella sp. GTDB lineage: Bacteria > Actinomycetota > Coriobacteriia > Coriobacteriales > Coriobacteriaceae > Collinsella. The sequence continues at coordinate 1,393 of CAJJVE010000320.1, forward strand.
GAGGCCGAATTCCTTGCACGTGAGCGCTCGCACACCTATTTGGGCCAGGGCTTTGTTAAGCGTGCCTTTATGCTGCTTGCGGGCATTATCGTCAATATCCTGACGGGCTTTTTGCTCCTTATGAGCATCTATTCCATCGCAGGTGTCACGGTACCGGTGGATACCAATGTGATTGGCCAGGTTGACGAAGGCTCGATTGCCGCCGCGGCGGGAATCGAGGGCGGCGACGCGATCCTTTCGGTCGACGGAGTATCGTGCTCTACCTGGATGGACGTTTACGATGCCATTGGCAAGGCTGCCGGTAAGGACGATATCGCCATCGAGTACGAGCGTGACGGCAAGCGGCATTCGACCACGGTTGCACTCAAAGAGGACGAGCGCCTAGGTGTGTATGCCTCTACGCAGGTGGTCCGTTTG
>CAJJVE010000321.1:0-1806 GCA_905196265.1 uncultured Collinsella sp.
TGACTTTATTTTCGTTCATTTTCTTTTTGAGTAAGAAAACACCTTTCGATTACTTATCTTTTCTATAAAAGAAAGACGCTGAACGCCCAAAATTCAATATCGAACATGTCCACTCGGCTCATATTCCTTCCGTTTACTTTTCAAAAACGACTGTATTGACCTGCATGGGCTCAATATCTCGCGCGTGTAAAGCCGCTGAATTTCATACAATGAGCGCAGAAAAACGCAAGGTAAAACGCCTTGTGAACAACTACGCCCGATGTCCAGATGCGGGCGAGGGAGAGGAGCAAACGCTCATGGCACTTGTTACCACCGAAAAGATGCTCAAGGACGCTCAGGCCGGCCACTACGCTGTTGGCGCTTTCAACGTCGAGAACCTCGAGTTTGTTATGGCCGTTCTGGCCGCTGCCGAGGAGACCAAGTCCCCCGTCATCATGCAGACCACCCCGGGCACCATCAAGACCGCTGGTCTGGACTACTTCTACGGCATGGTCAAGGCTGCCGCCGAGCGCGCTTCCGTGCCCGTCGCCCTGCACCTCGATCACGGCGATGGCTATGACCGCTGCATGCAGGCTTTCCGCACTGGCTACACCTCTGTCATGATCGACGGTTCGCACGAGTCCTTCGAGGACAACATCGCCCTGACCAAGTCCGTCGCCGACGCTGGCCGCGCCATGGGCGTGCCCGTCGAGGCCGAGCTCGGTAAGGTTGGCGGCAAGGAGGACGACGGTCCCGCGGTTGAGGGCGAGAGCCCCTACACCGATCCTGCCGAGGCCAAGGAGTTCGTCGAGCGCACTGGCTGCACCTCCCTCGCTATTGGCGTTGGCACCAGCCACGGCGTGTACACGAGCGATCCGCACATCGAGCAGTCCGTGGTCAAGGCCATCCGCGACGCCGTCGACGTGCCGCTGGTTCTGCACGGCACCTCCGGTGTGCCCGATGAGCAGGTTGCCGAGGCTGTGAAGAACGGCATCTGCAAGGTTAACTACGCCACCGAGCTGCGTCAGGCCTACACCAAGGGCTTCATGGCCTACATGGCCGAGAACCCCGCCTGCTTCGACCCCAAGAAGCCGGCCAAGGAGGGCATGCGTGAGATCACCGAGCTGGTTAAGATCCGCATGACCAACCTCAACTCTGTGGGCAAGGCAGAGTAACAGCAAGGGTACTCTGATCCCACCGGACGGCTTGGGCGGGTCCCCGTACTTAGTTTCCAAAACGTCCTCGCGCATGAAGGCCCCCGTTGCCTCGCTTCTACGAAGCGTTGGCAACGGGGGCCTTCGCGCTGCGGAATGATTTTGGAAACTAAGTACGGGGACCCGCCCAAGCCGTTCTGCTCAATCGCCCTTGTGGCGTTAGGGCGGAAAGGATGGGGCGCGAGGGGCGCTTTGTTGATGAGGGGTTAGTATGCCCGGGCTTGGTTGGGGAATGACTTGTTTAGGGATACTTGGAGCTTTTCGAACGATGCTCGCAAGTTGTGGCTCTGGTCGGTTGAGCGTTTGGGTTTTGGGGTTGGGGAGGTTTGCATGTTTTAGGGATGGCTGCTGTGCTGCGCCATTGGAAGAATGCATGCTTATGCGGCCTCCTCGATGTCCACCAAAAGGTTGCGCACGGGGTGTGCTGCTAGGTCCCGTGCGTTGGCAGTATTATGCCGCGGCTGCTGCAAAGAAGCGCTAAAGAAAGGCTTAACCTGGTTTGGTGTTACGATGAAACTGCAGGTAAGAGGTATCGAGTAACACTCTTGAAAGGTTGGGGGCTTAAGGGCTTTCTAAGGTTTGTGGCGCGGATGTGGCTCGCCTGTGTGGGGCG
>CAJJVE010000322.1:0-1800 GCA_905196265.1 uncultured Collinsella sp.
CTGCTTGGCGCCGCGACGTGCGCACTGCAGGGAGGGATCGGGCTCAACGTCGTAGAAGCAGTCGTGAGCGATGCCCATCTCATCGAGCTTGGCCTCGATGGCACGCGTGTTGCCATTCTTGAAGAGGAACTGGTCGGTAACGATGAAGGCGCGCTTCTTGCCCATTACGGTGCCGAGCTCGTCGAGTGCGACGGGCGTGCAGCCCTTCTTGAAGTAGACCTTCTCGGGTGCGCGGAACCACAGCATGTTCTCGCGGCGCTCTGCCACGGTCTTGACGTTGATCAAGTGCTTCACCCCAACGTTCTCGGAGACGGAGTTGCCACCCCAGGAGCCGCAGCCCAGGGTTAGAGACGGCTTCATGCCGAAGTTGTAGAGGTCACCGATACCGCCGTGCGAGGACGGGGTGTTGATGACGATGCGGCAGGCCTTCATGACGTGCTGGAACTTAGCGATCTTCTCGCTCTGTGCCGGGTGCACGTAGAGAGAGGCGGTGTGGCCCGGGCCACCTGCGAGGACGAGGTGCTCTGCCTTGTCAACGGCCTCCTGGAAGTCCTTGGCGTGATACATAGCGAGGACCGGGGAGAGCTTCTCGTGGGAGAACTCTTCCTTCTCGGGATCGGTGGAGGTGACCTCGGCGATCAGGATCTTGGTCTTGGCGGGAACCTCGATGCCGGCGAGCTCGGCGATCTTGGCGGCAGCCATGCCGGGGATGCGGTGATCGAGAGCGCCGTTCTTGAACATGGCGGCACGCAGGGCCTCCATCTCGGCACCCTGCTTGACGAAGTAGCAGCCGCGCTTCTGGAACTCGGCCTTAACCTGGTCATAGATGGTGTCGATGACGGTGACGGACTGCTCGGAAGCGCAGATCATGCCGTTGTCGAACGTCTTGGAGTGGATGATGGAGTTGACGGCGAGCTTGATGTCCGCGGTATCGTCGATGATGACCGGGGTGTTGCCGGCGCCGACGCCGAGTGCGGGCTTACCGGAGGAGTAAGCAGCCTTAACCATGCCCGGGCCACCGGTTGCGAGAATGATGTCGACGTCGCGCATGACCATGTTGGTCAGCTCGATGGACGGCTTGTCGACCCAGCCGATGATGCCCTCAGGAGCACCGGCCTTGACAGCTGCGTCGAGAACGAGCTTGGCGGCGGCGATGGTGCACTTGGCGGCTGCCGGGTGCGGGGAGATGATGATGGCGTTACGGGTCTTCAGGCAGATGAGCGTCTTGAAGATGGCCGTGGAGGTCGGGTTGGTGGTCGGGATGACAGCGCCAACGATACCGATCGGCTCGGCGACCTTGGTGATGCCGTAAGCGTCGTCGCGCTCGATGACACCGCAGGTCTTGGTGTTCTTGTAAGCGTTGTAGATGTACTCAGCGGCGTAGTGGTTCTTGATGACCTTGTCCTCGAGAACGCCACGGCCGGTCTCCTCGATGGCGAGCTTGGCCAAAGGAATACGAGCCTTGTTGGCGGCCATAGCAGCCTCGTAGAAGATCTTGTCTACCTGCTCCTGAGTGTACTCAGCGAATTTAGCCTGGGCCTCACGCATAGATTTGAGTTTGGCCTCAAGCGCCTCCACGTTGTCCACGATGGCGGGAGTAGTGTTTTCCGGTGACTTTTTCACCATTTGTGTCTCCTTGCGATCGGAGATTTACCCTACGCCTTGCATGATAGCAAGAAATTATTCGGCGAACGGTAAGATTCCCGTAAAAGGCACACTAAAACGCTTCAACTAAATGAACCGTTTCAACTAATGCTGCATCGCCCCGCTCGTCGGGGACACTCATTGGGGACAGACTTA
>CAJJVE010000323.1:0-1788 GCA_905196265.1 uncultured Collinsella sp.
GGCCGCGGCGGCCCGCGCTGCATGAGCATGCCCTTCTGGCGCGAGGACCTCTAAGGTCTTCAAGGACCCGTACAGGTCTTAATACATACATCTAGCTGCCATTAGATGTCTCCCATTGGGGCGGTGCGGGTATTCGCACCGCCCCATTCTTGTATGAGGAACGTCAACACGATTGGATGACTGCTTTTGTAAGGAGCTTGGTCATGGATATCAAGGCAATCGGCGTTGAGGAGTGGCTCAACGTTTGGGAGAAGAGCGCCACGTGGGATATCGCCCAGTCGACGATTTCGTCGCTTACCATGGGCGAGCTTCGCGCGCTCGACGAACAGGACGGCGCCACGTTCTACGAGCGCCTGGATCGCGAGAAGATGAACTACGGCTGGATCGAGGGTTCGCCGGAGTTTAAGGCCGAGGTTGCCAAGCTGTATCGTCGCGAGGTCAATCCCGATCACATTCTGCAGACCAATGGCTGCACGGGCGCCAATCTCAACGCCATCATGGCTGTAGTCGAGCCTGGCGACCACGTTATCGCCGAGTGGCCTACCTATGCGCCGCTCTATGAGATCCCGCGTACGCTCGGCGCCGAGGTCGAGTATTGGGAGCTTCGCGAGGAGCTCGGATGGAAACCCGATATCGAGGAGCTCAAGCGCTCGGTGCGCCCCAACACGAAGCTCATCTGCATCAATAACGCATCGAACCCCATCGGTACGGTGCTTGATGTCGATATGCTCGGCCAGATTGCCGAGATCGCCCGCTCGGTGGGCGCCTATGTGCTGTGCGACGAGGTGTACCTGCCGCTTGAGAACACCGAGGACTTTTTGTCGATGGCCGATGTGTACGAGAAGACCATCGTCACCAACTCGGTGTCCAAGACCTATTCGACGCCTGCGGCCCGCGTGGGCTGGGTTGCGGCAGACGAAGAGGTATCTAACCGCATTCGCACGTACCGCGACTACACCATGATTTGCGGCGGCGTGTTCAACGACGCCCTGGCGACTTATGTGCTCAAGCACAAGGACAAGATCCTCGAGCGCAACCGCAAGATCTTGTTTGGAAACCGCGATATCGCGCAGGCTTGGATTGATACGCAGCATCGCGTTTCCTGGACGGCCCCGCAGGGCGTGTCTACCTCGTTTATCAAGCTTGATATTCCCGAGGACGACGAGGAGTTCTGCAAGCGCCTGCTGGCCGAGAGGGGAGTGCTGTTGGTTCCCGGTAGCCGCTTTGAGCTTCCCTGCGGCGCACGCCTGGGCTACTGCGCGAGCGAGGACGTTCTTCGCGAGGGCTTAAGGCTTTTGGGCGAGGCCCTGGCGGAGTTCGATCGCTAGGATTCCGACGGCTCTCAAAGCCGCTCAAATCTGTCTACGATTATCGATAACTGACCCGTTTCCCAAGAGGGGAGCGGGTCTCTTTTTCTATACCGAGAAGTCAAGTTGTTACAAATGAGGCCGTAAGGCGAGCCGGTATCCGATGGGCCTTATACTGAGCTTCCGGTGAACGGTATCAAGCGTCTGGTAAACGGTAATTTGTTACCAGAAATGAATAGGACAAACTTTTTTCTGAATAAAAATGAAAATGGTTGAGACGCGGTATGAATCGCTAATTCTATTCATAGCTTTATTGGAAATATGCAATTTGAGGGTGGTTTAATAAAGTTAAGTTCCATTTGCTACTTGGATTGAAAACGCGTTTAAGCACGTAAATAAACTTTATTAAATCAAAGTGTGCCATGCGTGAAGTATATGTGTATGCCGTTCACCCCTCATATAAAACCGTTCGGGGGCGAGG
>CAJJVE010000324.1:0-1781 GCA_905196265.1 uncultured Collinsella sp.
TTGGAGTCGCGAATCTGACCGCGCGCCGGCACCTTACTCGGTGCGACCAGTTCCGTGCCCAGCGAGATGATGCCCACACGTGGGGCAGCGTGCACCTTCACGCTCGCGTATCCGGCGCTCGCCAGCAGACCCGCGCCCGCCGGAGCCACGACCTCGCCGGCGTGTATCACAACATCGCCGGCATGGGCTTCCTCAGCAGCAGAGCGAACGTTCTCCCCCACTTTAGCAGGCGCCGAGAAACTCACGTGCGAGCCCTCGTTGCCGTCGCCATCGAGCACGTCGACGATCTCGTATTTCACCACGGCGTCGGCACCTTCGGGCACCGGCGCGCCTGTCATAATGCGGACCGCCTCGCCCGCGCCGATTGTGCCTTCAAACACATAGCCCGCGGCCTCGTGTCCGATAACGTCGAGCGTCACCGGCGCCTCGCCAGATGCCTGCGCCAAGTCCGCCGAGCGCACGGCATATCCGTCCATAGCGCTGTTGGCAAACGGCGAGATGTCGATATCGGCCATCGCGTCCTCGGCCAAGGGAAAACCAGCCGCCTGCCACACGGGAATCTCGATGAGATCCGTCGGAGCAACGTGCGACAGGACAATCGACTGTGCGTCATCCAGCGGAATGAGTTTCTCTGCCATATGCACCTCTTAATGCCACGGCGCACAACAGGGGCGCCGATTCTTTATGCTTGTCTCAGTATAATCCCCCGATGCACGGCCGCGACTCGGTCTGTACCCGCAAATACACCTGTCGGTTGCAGGCCGCGAAACAGAATGGAAACCAACCCACCGGCTCGTCGCGTTTACCGCGTTTTATAATGCTTGCGTTGCAACCTAAAAGAGGAACGTATGGCTCATAACGACAAAACCGAAAGCGCAAACGAAACGCAGGATCATTCCCAGCCGCTCGACGACGGCGGCTTTTTCTCCCTTAATGACGTCATCACGGCAGGCAGGCATCAACTTAACCGCTCCGAGCATCTCTTGGCTGCCGACACGCGCCGCAACGCCCGCAACCTACTTGCGAGCGCTAAGTTACTCGTACTCGTCGTCATCGTCTCGCTCGCCATGGGCGTTGCCGCTTGGGCGTTTTTGGCCTCGTTGAATATCGCGACCGACTATCGCGAGCACCATGTGTGGATCTACGCCTTGCTTCCCGTTGTGGGCGTTGCCACCGCATGGGTGTACAAAAACCACGGTCTTGCCGCCAAGCGTGGCAACAACCTGGTCATCGACTCCGCTCTGGGCACACGCCTCATCCATATGCGCATGGCCGTCCTCACCTTCGTCTGCTCCACGCTCACGCACCTAACGGGCGGATCGGCCGGTCGCGAGGGAGCCGCGGTGCAGATTGGCGGCACCATCGCCAGCAACATCTCGAGCCTCGCCCACCTCAAAAAGCATGACCACCACGACCTCATGCTCGCCGGCATCTCGTCGGCCTTTGGCGCCGTATTCGGCTCGCCCCTTGCCGGAGCTTTCTTTGGCATGGAGATGTGCTTTATCGGCAAGATCGACTACACGGCGGGCATCTACTGCCTGGTCGCCTCATTTACCGGCTACTTTACATCACTCGCCCTAGGTACCGAGTACGAGGCGAATGTTATCGCCAGCGTTCCCAACATGACACCACGGACGGTTGTCATCGTTGTTATCAGCGCCATTATCTTCGGTCTGACGGCACGCCTCTTTGCCTGGTCGGTTCGAACCGTCAAGAGCCTGTACGGTCGCTTTATCACCAATTATCTTATTCGCGCACTCATAGGTGCACTCGTGGTTTTG
>CAJJVE010000325.1:0-1779 GCA_905196265.1 uncultured Collinsella sp.
GGCGCGCAGCGTCGAGTGGTTCCGGCGTTTGGTAAAACGCCGGAACACAAGAGCGCCCCCTCCCGCGCACGGAACGGGAGGGGGCTAAAGGTAGGAGTCTACCGGTGGGTTGACCCCACCGGACAGACGATGACCAGATGATCCTTTACAGGATCGTCAAGGTTTCCGTGGGGTACCCGTTGGGTACTTAGAGCAACACGCAGGCGACGGTCAGGATGATGGCGCAGACGACGGAGAGCGCGACGATGAGCTTAAGGGCAAACTTGAGCCAGGTCGTCCACTCGATCTTGGCCAGGGCGAGACCGCCCATGATGGCGCCGGAGGTCGGGGTGAACAGGTTCACGACACCGATGGCGGCGGAGAAGATCATGACCATGACCTCGGGCGAGAAGCCGAGCTTAACAGCCAGCGGTCCCATGATGGGCATGGAGACGGTGGCCATACCGGAGGTCGAGGGGATCAGGAAGGACAGGCCGAAGTAGACCAGGAAGCTCATGGGAGCGAAGATCACGCCGGACAGGCCAGCCAGGGCATTGGCGGCAGCGTCGAGGACGTAAACGTCGAGGCCGGTGCTAGCCATGAGGACGGAGATGCCACGGGCGAGGGCGATGACGAGAACAACGGACATCATGTCGGCAGCGCCGGTGATGAAGGTGTTGACGATCTGCTTCTCGGACAGGCCACCGATGATACCGATCAGGATAGCCATGAGGAAGAACCAGGTGGAAGCCTCGTCGAAGTACCACTGGCCAATGGGCAGGCCGGTGATCAGGGCAGACCAGCCCTGGACGACGGCATTACCGTCGGCGTCGTAGACAGCGCCAGCGTCAAAGAAGTTGGCGACGCCCTCGTTGAGGTCGGCCAACGGGATGAAGCCGACGATCATGACGACGAAGGTGAAGGCGAAGGCGATCAGAACACCCTTCTGACGACCGGTGAGCTTGACCTCCTTGTGGACCTCGGAAGCAGCCTTGCCATGTGCCTCTTCGGCGTCCTTGAGTTCCTGCATCGAGAGGATGGTGGAACCCTTGTCAGCCTTGACCTTCTTGGCATAGTTCATCACGAAGACGATGGACATGACGGTGGTAACAAGCCACAGGACGGCACCGAGGCCGATGATGATGGACTGGTTCACGGCAATGTCAACGCCGGTCAGGGCGTCGACGGCAGCGCCGACGGCGAACGGGTTAACCGTGGAGCCGAGGCAGCCGCAGCCAGCGCCGAGCAGGACGGTAGCGGCGCCGACCATCGGGTCGAAGCCGGCAGCCATCATGGTAGCGGCGAGCAGGGCGTAGAAGGGAACGGTCTCCTCGCACATACCATAGGTGGTACCACCGAGGGAGAAGATGAGCATCAGCACGGGAATGAGCATAATCTCGTTGCCCTTAAGCTTCTGCACCAGAACGGCGATGCCGTTGTCCAGAGCGCCGGTCTCGGTCATCATACCGAGGAAGCCGCCCAGGATCATAACGAAGAGGCAGACGGGCAGAGCGTCAGCGAAGCCCTTAATCGGGGCGGCGCAGAAATCGCTCAGACGGGCGGCAGTAACCGCGCCGCCGGACGTGCCGGAGACGATAACGGTAACAACTGCAACAATTGCCAGCAGAGCAAGAAGAATGGTGAACGATGAAGGCATACCGCGCTTTTTCTTAGCGGTCTCAGTCATAGTTCTCATCCCCCCTTCATAAATCATTTAACTTTCTCGCGCGAAGCGGATCTTCCGTGCCGTGCCCACCGCCCGACGCGAGATATTTACCAGACAAAGCCGCTCGGGGTGTG
>CAJJVE010000326.1:0-1745 GCA_905196265.1 uncultured Collinsella sp.
AATGGCTATTTAGCTGCTTGAGATCGACCTTCGAGACGTCGATTTCTCCTGACATGAGTTTAGGGAGAAGGGCGTCGCGGAGTGCGGCAAGCAGTTCATTTTCAATTGCATTGGCGCAAATCGCTGAATAGTATGGCTGAAGCTGGTCGTCAAAAGCGTGCAGGCTTTCTTTTGGAGGAATCGGAACCGGAAGGGCATTAAGAATCTTTGTGGTCATACTAGGAACGGCTGAACCAGAATTCATGGATGCCAAATCGAGTCGCTTGATGAACTGATATGCGTACTTTGCAACGTTGGGGCTTTTAGGCACTGCATAGAACATCGTGTCTACCGTCCAAAACTTTTTACTAACATACATGACATTATTCAACGAACCCTTTCTTGGAATCAGGACAGATTCGCCACTATAGAGGAAGCGATCGACGGAACGCATATAGCCACCGGAGCCATAAACGGGGATATTTCCATCATTAAGTTTTTTGTGATCCTTGCCATACCTGATCTCAAGTAGATCTTCCAGCGTGCCCATTGGCCACCCTGCAGCTTGTTCGCCAGCCGTATAGTTCGAATACAGAACGTCGCACGCCTTTACTAAATAGCCATTTAGCTTTGTGTTATTCTTGATTTTCTCTTGGATGGTATCAATCACCTGAACGATTTTTGCTTGCTTCTCAAAAGTGGGCAATGGCATTGACAGCTTGCGAAAAGTACTCGTTGGACGCCCCAACGCCGGAACGCCAGTTTGCGTTTTATTCGAAAGTAACCGCCATTGCCCCTCTCGAGTATGAAAATAGTAGACAAAAAATTTCGGTAGCACCTTGTCATTACAGCGAATGCGAAATTGGCTTTGCGAAATGACGTAGCGAGGATACTTGGAGTCATAGGGGACCATCGCGACTTGGCCCAACGTTCCACGGTGTGTTATTACGATATCGCCACGCGAGGCCAATGCGTTGCCCAGGGAATTTGCTTTTTCTGGAGTGACATAGCGCAGTGTCGTTCGTCTCAAAGCCAGTTAGATTCGATCCATTAAATACCGGAATACCGGAGTTGACAAAGCAATCAGTCTTAATATTTGAGCCGAAGGGTCCCATTGCAATCTCATCAATAAGATCCTCAACGCATACTTCTTCACTTTCGGCAATCATTCCAAATACTTCCTATGCGAAGCCTTTACATTGTTCTGGTTTACCATGGCGTAATGCATGGTGGTGTCTATTTTCGCATGGCCTAGCAGCTTTTGCACCTGCTCTATGGGCATTCCTTTGTCAATAGCATGGGTAGCAAGCGTACGGCGAAACTTATGCGGATGAACGCGATTAATGCCAGCGCTTCTGCCTAGGTCACGCAAGCGGAGCTCTATGTTCCCAACCGTAATACGTCGAGCTGAGGAATCGAGTGCGACAAAAAGCGCAGGACTCTTGTCGGCACGGCTCGCAAGATATTCCGTGAGATGCAACTTGGCGCGCGCGTCGAAGTAAACAGGGCGCTGTTTATTTCCCTTTCCCATTACAAGGCATTCGCGCTCGTGCAAATTGACGTCCTTCCTGTCGAGTCGCACAAGCTCGCCAATGCGCATGCCGGTCGAAGAGAGAAGATCAACGATGGCAAGGTCCCGCTTGGATTCGCATGCATCTCGCAAGATCTCCAGCTCCTCGTCACTTAACACCTCTTTGGTTATTTGAGCAGTTTTGACGCGGCGAATACGCCTTACAGGGCTTTTAACAATATAGTCTTCATCCTCA
>CAJJVE010000327.1:0-1743 GCA_905196265.1 uncultured Collinsella sp.
GGCCTTAACGTGCCCATCACCACCTGCATGATGGCCATCGACCTGTTCCACGGCACGGCAGCCGGGTTCTTTGTCATCGTGGCCTTTATCAGCTACCTAACCGCCGGACACCGCGGCGTGTACCCCGCCCAGCGCATCATCTCGCCCAAGCGCCGTTCGCTTATTGTGGATGAAGGCGGTACGGTAGCGGATGCTATCGAGCGCCACAACGACCTGATAGAGTAGACGTAAGTATTCGACGTGCAGCCACAATCGGGGGCAATTCGACCTGAGCGCGACCGCACTGCCATGTCACACGCCGGGAGTCGCCCCATGCACGCAACTGATTTTGGTCGCACGCTCATCATCGCCAACCCCGCCGCCCAGTCGGGTGCGGCGCGCGAAGTTGCCGAGCGCCTGCAGCGCTTTTTGGACATGGCTGCACGCGCATCCCAGTTTGACCTGGTGCTAACCGAGCGCATGGGACACGCCAAGGAGCTGGCCGCCCAGGCAACGGGCTATCGCACCGTTATCGCACTCGGCGGCGACGGCGTAATCCACGAGGTCGTCAATGGGCTTATGACGCAAAAGGAGGACGCCCGCCCCGCTCTTGCCGTCCTGCCCGTTGGCTCCGGCAACGATTTTGCCCAAACGCTCGGCATCGACGATTTCTCCGGCAAGGATTTTGGCGCACTGCTCACCTGTGAGCTGCAGCGTCAGGACATCGGGCGCATTCGTTCATGGAACCCCGCAAGCGGCAGCGGCGAGGCTACCGTTGAGTACTACGACCAAACGCTTTCGGTCGGCATCGATGCCGCCATCGGTCTGGGCACCACTGAGCTGCGCAAAAAGACCGGCTTGACGGGCGCTCCGCTCTACACCCTCTCGGGACTTGAGCAGTTTGGTCTGCGCTATCGTAACTACCCCATGACGGTCAGCTTTGACGGGGCACCCACCGAGCGTGTGAGGGCGATCATCATGGCGATTCAGCTGGGTCCTACCTATGGCTCGGGCTATCGCATCTGCCCCGATGCCGACCCCTGCGACGGCGTACTCGACGTCTGCTACGCCTGCGGCCCCGTCCCTCGCGCGGTTGCCCTGCCTATGTTTCTTTCGGCCAAGGACGGCCACCATACCAAGTTGCCGCCGGTTCGCATGCGCCGCTGCCGCCATGTCGAGCTCACCTTTGAGGAGCCCGACTATCCCATCCAGGCCGACGGCGAGCCCATCGTCGCCTCGCGCATCGAGGTCGACATCCTCGCCGGTGCCCTCCACGTCTGGCACCCCACCCACTAACCCCACCTAAGTTGCGGTGAAATAGGGACTGTTTATGCAGCTAAAGCCGTAAAACAGTCCCTATTTCACCGCAACTTATTGAGAAGATCATTCCTCCCCGCCCGGCTTGCGACGGTTGGCCTTTTTAATCGCGTTGAAGTGCTTGTCGTTGAGCCTACGCTGGCGCGATCGCTGAGGCACCTTGGTCTTTACGCGACGGCGCGGCGGACGGCCACGACGCTCAAGCTCTGCCCTCAGCTTACGCAGACAGCAGCTGCGATTCTGAAACTGACTACGGCTCTCACGCGCCGTCACGACAATCCCCGTGGGCCCATGCTTCATGCGCACCGCCGAGTCCGTCGTGTTCACACCCTGTCCGCCCGGACCCGTCGCGCGAAACACCTGCACCTCGCAATCGCGCGCCAACTCCTCGACCGGCATCTCGGCATAGCGCGCATACTCGCGCCATCCCATCTTGTTCTCATCCAT
>CAJJVE010000328.1:0-1743 GCA_905196265.1 uncultured Collinsella sp.
GACCGTTCAGGTTATGGACGGCGAGGAGCTCTCCAAGTGCGTGAACAAGCCCTGCATCGTGGCACAGGACGAGTGCTACAACTGCGAGTGGTCGACCGAGCTCGAGGTTCCGCAGGCCTTTGCCGAGTACGTGAAGGCATGGTTCGCCTGCCACCTGATCGCTCGCGAGTACGGCCTGGGTAGCCCGGACGGCTTTGTCTTTAACATGTCCGTGGGCTATGACCTGGAGGGCATTAAGAGCCCCAAGGTCGATGCGTACATTGAGGGTATGAAGGACGCCAGCAGCTCCGATGTCTGGAACGAGTGCCGTGCGTGGGCGCTTGCCAACCTGGACAAGTTTGAGCATGTCGACGCCGCATTTGTCGAGTCCATCCCGGCGCGCGTCTCCAACTCCATCACCGAGTCTACCCTGCACGGCTGCCCGCCGGCGGAGATCGAGCGCATCGCGACCTATCTGATCACCGAGAAGGGCCTCAATACCTACATCAAGTGCAACCCCACGCTGCTGGGCTATGAGTTTGCCCGCCAGCGCCTCAACGAGCTGGGCTTTGACTACATCGTCTTCGATGACACGCACTTCCGCGAGGACCTGCAGTGGGCCGATGCCGTGCCTATGTTCGAGCGCCTGATCGCTCTGTGCGCCGAGCGCGGCCTGGAGTTTGGCGTCAAGCTGACCAACACGTTCCCCGTCGACGTGACGAGGAACGAGCTGCCCTCCACCGAGATGTACATGTCCGGTCGTTCGCTGTTCTCGCTGACCATCGAGGCTGCCCGCCGCATTACCGAGCAGTTCGATGGCAAGCTGCGCATCAGCTACTCCGGTGGCGCCACGGTCTACAACATCCGCGCCCTGTATGACGCCGGTATTTGGCCCGTCACCCTGGCGACCGACGTTCTCAAGCCCGGTGGCTACGAGCGCTTTAGCCAGATGGCCGGTGAGTTTACCGACCTGGACGGCAAGCCGTTTGAGGGCATTTCGCTCGAGGCCGTGACTGCGATCCAGACCGACTCGCTCACCAACCCGCTCTACAAGAAGCCACTGCGCCCGCTGCCCGACCGCAAGGTCGCCGGCAAGAGCCCGCTTTCCGACTGCTTTACCACGCCGTGCCGCACGAGCTGCCCCATCCAGCAGGATATTCCCGCCTACCTGGCGGCCGTTGACGAGGGCCGCTACGAGGACGCACTCAACATCATCATCGAGCGCAACGCCCTGCCGTTCATTACCGGCACCATCTGCCCGCATCCCTGCGGCCGTGCCTGCGAGCGTGCGTTCTACGAGCCCGAGGGCGCCCAGATTCGCGCCAGCAAGCTCAAGGCCGCCCGCGAGGCCATGACCGCCGTGCTGCCCAAGCTGCGCGCCCAGGCCATCGCCAACGACGGCGAGCGCAACGTTGCCGTTATCGGCGGCGGCCCGGCCGGCCTGGCGACGGCGTTTTTCCTGACGCGCGCCGGCGTGCCCGTCACCATCTTTGAGGCTCGCGATTCGCTCGGCGGCGTGGTCCGTCACGTGATTCCCGAGTTCCGCATTGCGAGCGACGATATCTCCCACGATGCCGAGCTCTCCCTGGCCTTTGGTGCCAAGGTGCAGCTTAACGCTCGCGTGGATTCCATTGACGAGCTCAAGGCCCAGGGCTTTACCGACGTGGTCGTGGCCACCGGTGCCTGGATGCCCGGCTCTGCGGGCCTGGGCGAGGGTGCCGAGCTCGATGTACTGGAGTTCCTCGAGGCCGCCAAGAAGGGCGA
>CAJJVE010000329.1:0-1735 GCA_905196265.1 uncultured Collinsella sp.
ACCCTTCGCCTGCCCGAAATGGGTGTACGCATACATCGGCGCGGCGTTTTCGTCGTTCTTTATCAGTGCATGGACGAAATGCTCGATTTGTCCCGTGTCGTCGCTTTCTGCATCTGCCTCGAGCTCAATGCGCGTGACCGCTTGATCCCAATCGCGCACGACAGGCGCGACGTTTATCGCGGTGGCTGCAACCTCGGCGCGTGCGAGTAGCTCGGCGTTGGTGACGATGGTGGCCGATGCGATAAATTGCGGCACGCCGCCCGCCTCGATGTTGCCGGGCGTGCCGAAGCAGGCATCCAGCGTGTAAGGCGTATCCCCACCCAATGCGAGCTCAGAGCGTTGGAGCACATACTGGTTGCCATTGTTCACCGACATATTCCACGAATCGAGGAGTGTGGGCCACGACCCCGACCAAGCCTTGGTGGTCCACTTGAACATCACAAACTGGAGTATCACATCGACATCGACGTCTGCACCCACGCGCAGTCGCGGAAGCTGGTGTCCATCTGCCTTCTCGTACCCAATGAACAGCGTGAGGGATGCAGCGCCGCGCACGGCAGACGAAGCGACGCCTGCAACGCCGGCTCCAAAGGTGACAGCAAGCCCGATCTGGATAGTGAATGAGCCCGACGTGTTGGAATAGTCGAGCGAAATGTTTTTAAAAAACGCCGCGCCGCTGCCGTGCGTGTGGGCACCCACGGCGAGCGCCAGTTTTGCCAGCACCCAGGGGTTGACGTTTAGGAAAAACGGCACCGGTCCCAAGGTGAACTGCTCGGTCCAATTGAGGTCGGTTCTTACCTGGAAGAGGGCCTTAATATTGCCGTATGCGGGGTCGTTGTTGTTGCCCCAGGTTTTGCCCACCCAGTCGTAGGCGAGCGATCCGTACAGCTGCGTGGCGATATCCATCGTGAACAGCGGCGTGCAATGGTGGCGAAGGAGCTTAGTGTTTCTTGGATCGGTGCCCGAACCGGCACTCATACTCTTGTACTGATTCCACTTCCCCTCCATCTCGTCGAGGTAGCGGTTTGCCTGCTTGGCGCCCGACTCGCGCGGCGATTTCTTCCAGTACTCTGGATCCGGATTGCCTGAATCGTTCATGTAGCCGACCGGTTTGTATCCTCCGCCAAACAGCACGTACCCGGCAAACGAGAAATCGAAGAGGATCGGAAATGTGGGCATCCAACAGGTGAACTTGTTGCCGCCGATGCCGGGAAACGCCGCCGGGAAATCAAAGGGAGTAATCTCTTGGTCCATGGTGGTGGGGATGATAGTCGTCGAGCCCGATTCCGCCTTTGCGGCCGGCGCGGTGACAACGGCCATGGGGGAGGAGAGCGTGTAGGTTTTGCCCTGGTAGTCGAGGATAAAGCGCAGCTTGCACCCTTCTTCCAGAAGGCCCGAAGCTGCATCGAGGAACGTGTCTTCAAGCGTGAACGTTGCCAGATTATCCGCGCCCGATGCGCTGGCCTTGACTTGGCCAATCTGCGTGACGGTTTCGGGTGAGCTACTCGTGGCGGGCATTACCTTGTTGATGTGCAGCGTTGCCTGTCCACCCTGTGGCAGATGTGCCTGCACGGTAAAGGCGTGCGTGTCGGGCTGCTCGTTTGCCGTGTCGTCCTTCGGCATTGCCATAAACGTGGCATCGGCGTACTGGATGTCCCATTCGTCGAACGTGAGCTGTCGAAAGTACGGCTCGCCATCGGAGAGCGGACGCGTGGGCGCGGTTATGGCGGTGCCG
>CAJJVE010000330.1:0-1732 GCA_905196265.1 uncultured Collinsella sp.
GCCGCGCGGCAAGGAGATATATTGCCAGACCGGAGGGCCCCCGCGGGCGGGAATCTGGGCGTACACATTTCCTACACATATTTAAAGTCAGCTTACGTTTGCCAGCCGTTCTCTACCGCTCACCGAGGGTCTCTTTATAGTGAAGCGTCATATGGCTAAAGCTGATAGGCTCCCTTAGCCAAAGCACAGCCGGCATCGAGTAACTCATCGCGCTCCTCCACCGAGAACCCCTCGGCGTATACGCGAACCACCGGTTCGGTCCCGCTGGGGCGGATCAGCAGCCAGGTGTCATCCTCGAATGCCAAACGTAAACCATCCATATGGCTTACAGCCTGCGGCGCCTTGCCGCAAATCGATTTGGGATTCATGCCAGGAAGCAGCGTTCGCAGCGATTCGGCGTCTTCGGCCTCAAGGCGCAAATCTCGACGCCCATAGCTCGTCTTACCAAAACTGGCCTCGAGCTGATCGACCAAAACGCCCAAGGGCGCGCCCGTCTTTGCCATAAGCTCACACAGAATCAGACAAGCAAGGATTCCATCACGCTCGGGCATATGCGCGGCGATGCCGATACCACCGGCCTCCTCGCCTCCCATGAGGACGCCGCCCTTCTTCATCTCTGCAGCTATATATTTGAAACCGACCGGCTTAACGGTCACACGACAGCCAAGCGCCTCAGCAATGCGGCGCACGAGTGTCGAGCACGAGAGATTGACGACGACACGCCCCTCCAAATTGCGGAATTGAACGAGGTCGCCCAAAACAAGCGCCATGATTTGATGCGGATGTATATATCTACCGCGTTCGTCGACCGCGCCGATACGATCGGCATCGCCGTCGGTCACCAGGCCCGCGCACGCCCCGTCCTCGACAACCGCACGCTCGCAAGCGTCCACCCATGGCTCAACAGGGTCGGGGCAAATGTCCTCTTGATCGGACGACTCTCCGGCATGAATCTCGTGCACCTCGACGCCCAGCTCCCGCAGCAGGTCGGCAAGATATCCCTGGGCCGCGCCGCCCATGGGGTCAACCACCACACGCAGGTGAGCGGCTCGAATGGCCTCGGCATCGACAAACGATGCCACCGCCTGCATATAGTCAGGAATAATATCCGCGGTGCGATAGCTTTCCTCGATCCCCATCGGCTCGGGGGCCATGCTCTCTTCGAGCTCTTCGATGACGTCCTGATTGGCCGTCGAGCCATCTCCCATGCGTAGTTTAAGGCACAGATACCCCTGAGGATGATGGGACCCCGTCACCATGAGCGCACCGCAGGCCTCGCCGTCATACGCCGCCGCCCACGTAAGGGCGGGGGTTGGGACGGGCCGAGATGCGAGCACTGCGTCCAATCCGTGAGCGGCAAGCACGCCTGCCGCAAGCTCAGCGAACTCGCGCGCCTGCGGCCGGGTGTCGAACCCTATATATACTGTTTTGCCGGGATTGATCTTTTGCCACAACTCGCCGACGGCATCGGCAATGCGGGCAACGTTGTCGGCGGTAAAGTCGTCGTCGACGCGGGCGCGCCAACCATCAGTTCCAAAATGAATTATCGCGCACACGCGCAGACACCTCACAGTGTTTGGATCATGGTACGCATTGGGTATACCCGCAACGCTTGCCCGGCAACCTACCAAAACCGGCATTCACCATTTGGGCAAATGCTACCGACGATGTGCAGGCAATCAAAACCACCCCTTAAAGGGGTGGTTTGCTCTTAGGGTATAACCCTTGGATT
>CAJJVE010000331.1:0-1725 GCA_905196265.1 uncultured Collinsella sp.
ACGAGCTGCCACACGATACGCCAGGCGCGCTTAATGAAGCGGTTGGCGCCCTCGACGGCCTTGGGATCCCAGTCGAAGTCCTTCTCGGGCGGGGCGATAAACAGGATCGCCAGACGCATGGTGTCGGCGCCGTAGGGCTCGATGACCGAGCTCGGGGGCACGACGTTGCCCTTGGACTTGGACATGGTGTCGCCGTTCTCGTCCTTGACCATACCCTGGCACAGCAGGTTGGTGAAGGGCTCGTCAACGCTCAGCAGGCCGAGGTCGCGCAGGGCCTTGGTAAAGAAGCGGCTGTAAAGCAGGTGCAAAATGGCGTGCTCGATGCCGCCGATGTAGTTATCGACGGGCATCCAACGGTCGGCCGCCTCGCGGGAGAAGGGCAGCTCTGTGTTGTGCGGGTCGGTATAGCGCAGGTAATACCAGCTGGAGCAGGTGAAGGTGTCCATGGTATCGGTCTCACGTTTGGCCGGGCGACCGCAGACCGGGCAGGTGGTCTCGTAGAACTCCTTGCACTCGGCGAGGGTCTCGCCGGCACCCAGGTCCAGGTTCTCGGGCAGCGTCACCGGCAGCTGGTCCTCGGGCACGGGCACGATGCCGCAGTGCTCGCAGTGGATGGCCGGGATGGGGTTGCCCCAGTAACGCTGGCGGCTGATGAGCCAGTCGCGCAGACGGAACTCGACCTTGCGACGGCCGCAGCCCATGGCCTCGAGGTCGGCCACGATGGCAGCCTCGCCCTCGGAGTGCTTGCCGCCGCGCATGCCGGTGTACTTGCCGGACTGGACAAGCGTGCCCTCGGCAGCGTGGGCGCAATCCCAGTCGACGGTCTCGGCATGGAAGGTATCGATGGTCTCGCCACTAGCCTCGACGGCAGCACGATCGTCATCGTCCAGGATGATCGGCACAATAGGCAGGTCGTACTTGCGGGCAAACTCAAAGTCGCGCTGGTCGCCACAGGGAACGGCCATGACGGCGCCGGTGCCGTAGTCGGCAACGACATAGTCGGCAACCCACACGGGGACCTTCTCGCCGTTGACGGGGTTTACCACGTAGCGGCCGGTAAAGGCACCGTGCTTCTCGAGGGTGCCCTGGGCACGCTCGACGGCAGAGATATGCTTAGAGTCCTCGACGATCTTGGTCACGGCCTCCTCGTACTCCGTGCCCTCGACGAGCTCGTGCAGGCGCGCATACTCGGGAGCCAGGACAAAGAAGGAGACACCGAAGAGTGTGTCGGCTCGCGTGGTGAAGACGGTGATCTTACCCTCGTCGCCCTCGATGGGCTCGCCATCCTTGTCGCACAGGGTAAAGTCGACCTCGGCGCCCTCGGAGCGGCCGATCCAGTTGGCCTGCATCTGCTTGACGCGCTCGGGCCAGCCGGGGAGCTTCTCCAGATCGTCGAGCAGCTCCTGGGAGTACTCGGTGATCTTGAAGTACCACTGCTCAAGGTCGCGCTTCTCGGGCTCGGTGCCGCAGCGCCAGCACTTGCCCTCGGTGACCTGCTCGTTGGCCAGAACGGTCTTACAGGTGGGGCACCAGTTGACCGGGTTCTTCTTACGGTAGACCAGGCCCTTTTCCCACATCTTCTCAAAGATCCACTGGCCCCAGCGGTAGTAGTCGGGGCTGCAGGTCTTGACCATGCGATCCAGATCGTAGGAGAAGCCCATGCGCTTCATCGTGGAAAGCGCCTGATCCATGTTCTTATACGTCCAGGCGGCAGCCTGCGTGTTG
>CAJJVE010000332.1:0-1695 GCA_905196265.1 uncultured Collinsella sp.
GTAGGGGCAGACCTCGCCCAGCTTAAAGCCGGCAAAGCTCTTAATGAGCGGACAGGTGTTGCGCGGCAGATGCTCCTCGACCTTGTCGGTCGCCCAGTCGGCACCCGAGCACAGGCCCACAGGAATGCCGTCACAGGCAAGTACGATCTCCTCGGGCACGTAGACGCAGAACGAACCGACGATCTTGGTGGCCTCGCCGGCCTCCTTCTTGTCGAGCATCTCCTTAATACGGCCACTGTGGATGTTGGTGGCGACAAAATCCAGGTAGGACGTGGACTTGGGGCGATTATTCTGCGTCAGGAACATATCGCCGTACATCTGGCCCACGGCGCCCAGCAGCATGTCGTGGTCGGCAAGATTCATGCCGAGGCTCTCCCACATCGGATGGAAATCAAATTCTTCAGCCATGACGGTTCCCCTCTCGAACCAAAAACGGATAACAGCGGTATCGATGCACGACGGACGGCGATTGCCCGGCCGTGCTCAAACCCGGAATTTTGGGGAACCTGCTTTGCAGCTGATTATTTAGTTGTGCGTCGTCTCTCCCGGAGCCGTGAACATACCTGCTCATATGCGACTCCGAGCCATATATAGGGCGCGCGCGGCAACGCGGCGAATGTATGTCGTCTGCGGCATATGCGCACCCTCCTTTACAAGTTAAGGTCAACTATATCAACGGTCGTCGACCATGCGAACACCGTTGACATTCGTACGACAGCGTCGTGTGCCGTCGTTTAATAAATAATTATCTGTGTTGATAAGAGTTTGTCATCCATCATTCGGCGAACGGCAAGACAAAGCCGCCGAGGCTTATATCCCCGACGGCATTACCCGGCGCTATCGACAAACCAAATGGATCTTACTCGCATCGAAGTGCATGCGCAGCGTCTCGCCTGCTTGCGGCAGCTCGTCGACAGGCACGCCCACCTTGTTGACCTTCCACTGCAGACGTGTGGGCGCATCGACGCGCGGCACGTCCAGCAGCACCAGCCGCTCAAAGCGCGAATCGCTCACACGGGCCACGTGCAAATCATAGCTGTTGCGGCCCCGCTCCGCGCGATTGTCAACATGGAAGTAGCTTGCGCGAATGCCCAGGTACGCCACATCATCGGGAACCTCGCGACCCACGTTAAAGGTCATGCCCCAGTCGAGGGCCTCAACTTCTTCGTCGCCGATCTTGCGCGCCCGGCTTGTGTTCTTGCAGCCCGTCAAGCGCAGCGCCGCCAGCGTCTGCGGGCGGCGGACCACGTCCTCGACGGAGCCGATCTCCTCGACATGCCCGTCGTGCATCACGCAGATGCGCTGGCAGAGGCGGCATGCTTCGTCGATGTCGTGGCTCACATAGAGCACGGTGCGGTTGCACACATCGAACAGGTCGAGCATGTTCTGCTCGAGGGCACTCTTAAGATAGGAATCGAGTGCGCTCATGGGCTCGTCGAACATAAAAATGCCCGGGTGTGCCGCCACCATGCGGGCAAGCGCCACACGTTGCTGCTGACCGCCCGAGAGTCGCGCGGGATAGCGGTCGGCAAAATCCGCCAGACCGAAAATGCCCAGATAGCGCTCGGCGAGCTTTTTGCGCGCGGCGGCGTCGCCCGCATCCTTTACGCCGGCGCATACGTTATCGGCCACCGTCATGTTGGGAAACAGCTGATAGTTTTGGAACAACAGGGCGCATTTTCGCTCCTGGGGGGA
>CAJJVE010000333.1:0-1692 GCA_905196265.1 uncultured Collinsella sp.
GGCATCGGCGCTCGTGTAGATAAAGTCCTCGCCCGGAGCGCTCGACTCAAGAATTGCGCGATGGCGGTCGTTGACGGGCAACAAAACCAGGATGTTCACAAGCAGTCCTCTCCGCTCGACCTGCCAAAAAGGGACAGGTTTATTTTGGCAGGTTTTATCAGGCAAAACGCTCAATTAAAACGCCGGGCGCTCATGGACGGTTGTAAGTCCATGTGCGCCCGGCGTCCGCACAGCTACCAGCTCAGCAGCTCGTAACCGTCCTCGGTCACCACGAGCTGCACCTCGCACTGAGCCGAATCGCTACCGTCCTTGGTGCGCACGCACCAGCCGTCGCCCTTGCTAATCTTGATGTCGGGTGCTCCGGCGTTGACCATGGGCTCGATGGTAAAGACCATGCCCGGGGCCATGATAGTGTCCACATCGGGTGCCTCGGTGGTAAAGCCCACAAACGGGTCCTCGTGAAACTCCTTACCGATGCCGTGTCCGCCGTACTCGCGCACCACGCTAAAACCGGCGTCCTCGACCGTCTTTTGCACGGCCTCGGCCATAACGGAGAGCGGCAGCCATGGCTTGACGGCTGCCAGACCCGCCTCCACGCTGGCGCGGGTGACGTCGACCAGGCGCTGGCGCTCGGCCGAAACCTCGCCAATGCAGAACATGCGGCTCGAATCGCTAAAGTAGCCGTCTAGGATCGTGGAGCAGTCGACGTTGATGATGTCGCCCTCGTGCAGCAAATCCGTGTCGCAGGGGATGCCGTGGCAGACGACGTCGTTGATCGAGGTACACACGCTCTTGGGATAGCCCTCGTAGTTGAGGTCGGCCGGCGTGCCGCCATGTTCGATGGTGTAGTTGTAGATCATCTGGTCGATCTGGTTGGTGGTCATGCCCGCGGCGATGTGATCGCCCACGTAATCGAGCGCGCCCACGTTGATGGCGGCCGAGCGCTTGATACCCTCGATATCGGCGGGCGTCTTGTAGAGCGTGCGGGGCAGGACCTCCCAGCCCTCTTCCCACAGGCGCTCGAGGCGCTCGTCGAAGGCACTATGGCATTTCTTATATTTTTTGCCGCTGCCGCACCAGCAAGCGTCGTTGCGGCCGGGCACGGGTCCGTTGTCAAACATGGCTAACTTCCTTTCATCCGCAGCTAGTATAGCCCACCCATGCGTCCATAAAAGTTGCGGTGATATAGTTCCGATTTAAGCGGTTTAACAGCACAAATAGGAACTATATCACCGCAACTGATGGGGCGGGATGGCGGGCACTAGCTGCTGCGTGGTTTTGCTAGTAGCTCACCTGGCAGGGGATGCCGAGGGCGCGCACGCGTGCGGCGATCGTGTCGAGCACCTCGGGCGCCGCTTTGGCAAGGCCGGCGACCGGTGTCTCGCGCGCCACCGTGTAGATGGTCGCCTCCTGCGGACGAATGCGCTCGAGTGCCGCGAGCCAAGGGCCAACGAACTCCTCGCCGGTATTGTCGAGAGGCTTGCCCTGGTGTTCGCCGGTCAAAAACATCGTCTGGATAATGACGTGGCCGTTAAAGCTCGCGAACGTTTCGATCTGATGCTCCACATCGTAGGGGCCAACGGGTTGATCGAGCAGCTGGATAAATGCCGGGTCGATCGTATCGAGCTTGAGGATGTTGTCGTCGACCATCATGAGCGCGTCGTGCACCTCGGGGCGGTCGGCGCGCGTGCC
>CAJJVE010000334.1:0-1690 GCA_905196265.1 uncultured Collinsella sp.
TACAGAACCGATGCCATAGAGCAGTGCCGCCGTTGCTCCACAAAACACGGCATTCGGTTCAACGACCGCAATAGCGGATGCCAATTGAAAGATGCGATCTTCGACGCCGAGGTCATTCCAATACGCGGGATCAGCGTAGACATGGTTGTAGAGCCTAATAATCATCTCTTTTTGCATGAGCGCGTAGGCACAGCGTTCATCCCATTTTTTGGTAGCTACAAACAGGTGCCCGCCATGATGGGCCTCGAATAACCGGAAGAACAGCTCTAATTGCGGTTTGGTACAGCGTTTATCATGACTCATTTTCGACCCCATGGTCTCGAGGGGGAGTGAATGACACTACGCTATCCCATATTTGGCCCGCCTGACCTTGCCATGAACTGACCAAAAGCTTGACGGGGCAGGTCAGAGTCATGAGTCGTAGCCAAACATATCGGCAAACGGTTGATCAGTGCCCCTCGGCGGCACTAAAAACCACCCTTACAGAAAGTTGCGGTGGAATAGTTCCTGAAAGGCTCGAATAAGCCTAAATCCAGGAACTATTTCACCGCAACTTAAGAGGGGATGGGGCTGAGTGGCGGGCGATGCCGTTGCCTGTCGGTTAGTGGCGGGATTGGTGACGGAGCTTGTCGATGGTGGAGTCGGTGCTTCGGCTGCGGGCTTCGGCGGCGCGGTCGCGGACTTCGGCAGCGGTTTGGCGCTTGCGGCGGTAATCGATCATGCCTTGGATGATGGGCTTGCCAAAGCTCACGACATCATCGTTGTAGATGGCGGTTCGGGCTGCGAGGAGGCAGTCGGTAAAGTCCACATGGGTCTTGCCAAAGAGTTTGACGGCAAGGGCGACAACGGTGGGCTCGTCGACCATGACGTCATCGAGCAACCTCTTCATGGCCGCAGCAATCTCAACGCGGGGAACCTTATAGACGTCGCGCAGCGTGACCACGACGCGCGTGATAATCTCGGGGTAGACGCGAGCGGTGCGCGTGGCGATGACCTTGGCGGCGCGCGGTGACAGAACTTCGTCGTCGTCAAGCAGGTAGCGTAGGATGACGGTCTCGTCGATAATGGTGCTACTCATGGATATCTACTTCCTCGGGACCCAAAATCGAATCGTCGCATTCTGTAGCAAGGCACTCAATCCAGGCATTGCGCTCCTCGGAGCGGCGATTGGGGTCCCCATATGCTTTGAGCGATCCATAGGCGGCGGTGCCGTCCTTTGAGCGCACGGCGACCGGCTGAAAGGGAAGCTTGCGCATCAAAATGCTCTGCGCGACAAAAAGGCGAACGGCCTCGGCAAGCGATGTGCCCATGGCGTCGTAGAGGCGCTCGGCATGCTGTTTGTCCTCTTCGCGAATGCGCACCTGCAGGATGGCTCGTTTTTGCGTCGATGACATCACTGGCCTCCCTTAATGAGCGTGCAATTTGAATAGTCAAATACAACATCGGCTAATAATAGCCAATCTTACAACCACTACTTTATTGCACTAGATTAATTGAGTGTAAACGATATTACAAACGTACTACATCCTTCAGAAATGAGCGTGAAATCTCCCCTGGACGTACGCATGTAATACACTCACCTTTATAGCTTCTAGAGAATAATTCCAACCTGCCAAAACCCCTGCAATACACCCGTATTGCAGGGCCTATGCTCAAGTTTGCCCCCTGCAACTGCGTATATTTAACCTGT
>CAJJVE010000335.1:0-1680 GCA_905196265.1 uncultured Collinsella sp.
CCGCCGTATCCCCGTTGAGCTGCCCGACCTGACCGGCCGTAAGAACATTCTTGAGCTGCATGCCAAGAGTGTGAAGACGCAGCCGCCGATCGACCTGACCGCGATTGCCCGCGCCACGCCCGGTGCCTCGGGCGCTGACCTGGCCAACATCATCAACGAGGGCGCTCTGCGTGCCGTCCGCGAGGGTCGCAAGCGCGCCACGCAGGACGATTTTGAGGAGTCGGTGGAGGTCGTCATCGCCGGCCAGCAGCGCAAGTCCACGGTGCTGTCCGACCACGAGAAGCAGGTCGTTTCTTACCACGAGATCGGCCATGCCATCGTTGCCGCTCGCCAGAAGGGCTCTGCGCCGGTCACGAAGATCACCATCGTGCCGCGCACGAGCGGTGCTCTGGGCTACACCATGCAGGTCGAGGAGGATGAGCGCTTCCTGACCACGCGCCAGGAGGTCCTGGACAAGCTCGCCGTCTACTGCGGTGGCCGTGCGGCCGAGGAGCTCATCTTTGGTGAGATGACGACTGGCGCCGCCAACGATATCGAGCAAGCCACCAAGCTCGCCCGTAACATGGTGACGCGCTTTGGTATGTCCGATGAGTTTGGCATGATGGCGCTCGGTACCGTTCAGAATGCGTACCTCAACCAGGACACGTCGCTCACCTGCGCCCCCGGTACGGCCGAGCGCGTGGACGCGATTGTCGCCAAGCTGATCGATGATGCGCACGACCGCGCCCTGCAGATCCTGAAGGAGAACAAGTTCAAGCTCCACGAGCTGGCTCGTTATCTGTACAAGAAGGAGACGATCACGGGCGAGGAGTTTATGAATCTCCTCACGCGCGAGAATCCGCTGATGCCGAAGCAGCAGTAATACTAGTTGCGCAGTGTCAATCGCCCCATTTGAGTGTCCATCTCAAATGGGGCGTTTTGCGTGGGGAGTGTTGTATATGAAGATTGTGGTGAGCGCCTGTTTAATGGGCGAGAGCTGCAAGTATAACGGGCTCGACAACTATCATCGAGAGCTGATCGAGGCTTGCGAGCGCACGGGGACCGAGGTCCTCTTGGTGTGCCCTGAGGTCTTTGGCGGCCTGCCCACGCCGCGCAAGCCGTCCGAGATTGTGAACGGTGAGGTCCGTACCTGCGAGGGCATCTCGGTTGATCGCGAATTTCGCCTGGGTGCCCAACGTGCGCTCGATATGTGCGAGCAGGCAGGCGGACCGGAAGAGATAGTCGCGTGCATCCTTCAGGACCGCAGCCCCTCGTGTGGTGTTGGTCGCATCTACGACGGAACGTTCAGCGGTACGCTCACCGTGGGCAACGGTGTTTTCGTCGACCTGCTCCTGCGCCACGGCTACCGTGTGATCCCGGCAAGCGAGTTTGATCCCAGCATGTTGGAACATTGCCCACAGCACTCGAACCCAACACTTTCTCACGGGTGACCGTTTTGGCATCATCCGTGAATTTGATATTGAGTACGACCCGGTCATCAAAGACGTAGACCGAGTTGACAGGCGCCGTACCCAGGTAGCCCCTCCCCGCGGCCCTCGCGCAGGAACGCGTACACGGCCCTCCCGTCTCTTGCGCCCCTCCTGCCCCAAACCCTGCTAGGAACGAGTGCAGCAAACTGGAATTTTAAATTAGTCTTTGCAAATAACCTTTGAACCTTCACCATCAATTACAATTCCCTGA
>CAJJVE010000336.1:0-1671 GCA_905196265.1 uncultured Collinsella sp.
CCGCCAGCACCGAGAACCAAGTCTCGGCCGTAATATCGCCCACGCAGGCAACGACGACCTCGTTTTCGCGCGGCATGCGCTTGAGGGCGCGCGTGCAGGTGACGTAGGCGGTCTCATGGCTCGTAGCGGCAGAGACGATATCGTCATACAGGTTTTTGGGCGCCAGGCGCGGCGAGATGATCGCCTCGGTCGGACAGGCAGCGGCGCACAGGCCGCACTTGCGACAGGAGTCGAGGATCTCGATGGAGTCTTCCTCGACCTCGATAGCGTTGACCGGGCATACGTCCATGCACGCGGTGCAGCCGCTCTTTTCGTTTTTGCAGGTCAGGCACGGAATGGTGTTGCCGCGCGGGCGCTCCTTGTAGTCGGCAGGATTCCACTGCGGCGCCGACGGATCGAGTGCATCGGTCACGCCGCCAAGCGGGTTTTTAAGAAAGTCGAAACCCTTGCTGATCTCGATAATGTCATCAAACAGATCGTGTTCCTGCGCCATGCGCGGCCCCTCCCTGAGCGGTGCAAACAAGCAAGAGATAATGATACGCTATCGGCCCACGCCTCGGGCAAATTACACGCGGCGCACCTTTGAGGCAAATAGTCTATGGCCTATCGCCGCCTCGATTGCACAAGGTCGATCAAGCGCCTAGCTATGCCTCGCGCATGAGCTGCACGAGCTTTTGTCTGGTCACCTTGGCCTGCTCGTTAGCCATATTGCGTTCGTTTCTAAAGGCCGCATCTGCAACGCTCATCAGGTCGGCATCGGAAATCTCGCCAAGTCCCAGCTCCGCGAGCGTCGTCGGTAGGCCGACGCGCTGGCAAAACTCAAGCACCTGATCAAGCTCGGGCGCACGCTCCAGGCGCAGCTGCACCACCAAGCCAAATGCCACGGCCTCACCATGCATGGCCTTGCACTCGGGCAGAATTGTCAGGCCGTTGGCGATGGCATGGGCAAGTGCTAGGCCACCGCTCTCAAAGCCAACACCCGAGAGCAGAATATTGCACTCGATCAGGCGCTCAACCGCCGGCGATATACGGCCCTTTTTGAGATCGCGCTTGGCAGCGACGCCGCACTCCATGAGTGTGTCATAGCAGGCACGAGCCGCAACTAAGGCCAAGTGTCCCGGCGCGCCACCGTGCTCGTTGGCGCCATGCGCCGCGGCGCACGAACGTGCCTCGAAGTACGTTGCCAGCGCGTCGCCCATGCCAGCGACCGTCATACGCAGCGGGGCTGACGCGACCACGTTGGTATCGACCACAACTAGGTCTGGATTCTTCTCGAGCATCAGGTAGCGGTCGAACGACCCATCCTCGTGATACAGCACCGAAATCGCGCTGCACGGACCGTCCATCGAAGCCGCCGTGGGGCATACGCACAACGGCAACTCGGCATAAAACGCAACGGCCTTGGCGATATCGAGCATCTTGCCGCCGCCAATGCCCACCACCATGTCGCAATACTCGGCCCGGGCTTCCTTGGCCATTTCGACAACGGCCTCTTCCGTACACGGACCGTTATAGATCTTAAAGAACGGCTCGCTTAGATCTTCGTCCAGAAATCCATCGACGATCTGCCTGCACAGCCGATCCTCGGTGCCCTGGTCAAACAATACATAGGCAGCGCAGCCCAACCATGACAAATACCTGCCCTGACGCGAAAGTTCGCCCGGCCCCTGA
>CAJJVE010000337.1:0-1665 GCA_905196265.1 uncultured Collinsella sp.
AAAGGAGTGTCCCCAACTGCCGGCAGAAAAGGAGTGTCCCCAACTGCCGGCAGAAAAGGAACGTCCCCAAGTGCCGGCAGAAAAGGAACGTCCCCAAGTGCCGGATTAGTATTCGATGCCTTGGCGGGCTAGGAGGCCTTCGTCGAAGTAGTGTTTGACGGGGCGCATTTCGGTTACTAGGTCGGCAAGGTCGGCGAGGGGCAGCAAGCCGCGGCCGGTGAGCACGAGCTCCGTGGTGGTTGGTTTCATCGCGATCAACGCTTCGACATCTTCGCGCGTCACAAAGCCCCGTCGCATGGCTTCTCCCAGCTCATCCAGGATCAGCACGTCGACTTGGCTAATCTGCTCGCGCGCCAGCTCCATGATCTGTGCGGCACAGGCTTCGGGCGTGTCGCGGTCGGCTTGTACGATGCGTAGCCCCAATCGAGGTGCTGCGTCATGTTCGGCGCAGTGCAGCTTCTTGGCAAACTGAAGCATGAGTACGTTAAGGCCATAGCCCGTGGCGCGCAGCGCGAGCCCCAGCGCAGCTGTCGTCTTGCCCTTGCCGTCGCCTGTATAGATTTGAACCTTGCCGACTTCCAGTGATGCCATCTCTGTCCTTTCGTGCCCGGCGTCGGTTTATCGCCGTCCGGGTTGGGTATTTTAGAAAACATTATCAACCCCAGTAGATGGAGTTCAAGCAGATGGAGATGGATGACAACAAACGTAGACGGAATATGATCCTCTACGTGCTCATCGCCTTCGTCGTCTACCTCGTGCTCTCGACCGTTCTGTTCCCCAACATCGGTCACACGCAGCAGATTACGAAGACCGATTACTCGACGTTTGTCAAAGCGCTCGATAAGAAGAGCGTCGACAAGGTCGAGTACAATACGGACGATTACACGATTTATTACACCAAGAAGGGCGAGGACGAGAACATCGCCTACAAGACGACCGGGGTGCCGAATGACGCGGGCTTTACCGATCGCGTGCTTGAATCTGGCGCCTCGCTTGAGTCGGTCGTTCCCGATAAGAACTCGGGTCTGATGACCTACTACCTGCTTACGCTCATTCTTCCCATGGCGATTTTCTTCCTGATCGGCTGGTGGCTCAACCGCCGCATGAAGAAGGCCATGGGCGATGACGGTCCGTCGATGAACTTTGGCGGCGGTGGTTTTGGCGGCGGCGGACTGGGTAAGTCCGGCGCGCGCGTGATCGCCTCCAAGGACGTGGGCGTGACCTTTAAGGATGTCGCCGGCCAGGAAGAGGCCAAGGAATCCCTCAAGGAGGTCGTCGACTTTCTGGAGAAGCCGCAGCGCTACGAGGAAATCGGCGCCAAGCTGCCGCGTGGTGCTCTTCTTGTCGGCCCTCCGGGTACCGGTAAGACCCTGCTTGCCAAGGCTGTTGCCGGCGAGGCGGGCGTGCCGTTCTTTAGTATTTCTGGTTCTGAGTTCGTCGAGATGTTCGTCGGCCGCGGTGCCGCCAAGGTTCGTGACCTGTTTAAGCAGGCCAAGGAAAAGGCCCCGTGTATCGTCTTTATCGATGAGATCGATACCATCGGCAAGAAGCGCGATGGCGGTGGCTTTAGTGGCAACGACGAGCGCGAGCAGACGCTCAACCAGCTGCTGACCGAGATGGACGGCTTCGATAACCACAAGGGCATCGTCGTTCTCGCTGCTACCA
>CAJJVE010000338.1:0-1658 GCA_905196265.1 uncultured Collinsella sp.
GCAGAGCTTGCCATCGCGCATGCTCAGCTCTCGCGGCACCGTCAACGCGCACTGCCACCCGCGCGCCACCGTCGGGTTTTCTGCCGTCGCATCGGGGCAACCCGACCATCCGATCATCAAACGCCGGCCTGCAGTATCCTCAAAGGACTGCGGAGCATAGAAATCAAAACCGGCATCGACCATCGGGGGCATGCCCTGCCCGACGATTTTAAAGCTCGGCGCCTCCCAATCGGCCTCGATGGGGAACCACACGCACTGATGCGGATTGCGGTAACGCCAACCATCGGCAGGCACACCCTGCGGACAGCAAACGAGAATAAGCTCGCCATCGAGCTCAAACAGATCGGGGCACTCCCACATAAAGCCAAACTTCTCGCCCAACTCAATGCGCGTCGCATAGCTCCAGTCCTCAAGATTGCGCGAGGTATAGACAAGCACGCAGCCACGGTCGTCTTTCGTACGAGCACCCAGAACCATGTAGTAGATACCATCGTGCTCAAGGATCTTGGGGTCGCGCACGTGCGTACCGATATCGTCGGGGTAATCGACCGGTCCAACAGCTATGCACTTCTCGCCCAATTCGTCGGGATTCTCGGCAACCATATGAATCTGGTTTTGCTCACGGCCCGTCAACACGTAGTCGTAATCATCGCGGTCAAAATGCTTGACGTTGCCGGTATAGAAGTAGTGAATCTTGCCATCACGTACAAAGGCAGAACCAGAATACGCTCCGCTCGAATCCAAATCGGAATCGGGGAACAGCACGGGGCCGTGATTCTCGTACGTCACAAAATCCTTTGTCGTCAGATGGTTCCAAAGCACTGGACCGCCATGCGCAGCATCGAACGGATCGTATTGATGATAGATGTGATACGTATCACCAATCTGAACCAAACCGTTGGGGTCGTTGAGCCAGCCAAGCTCAGGCTCCACATGGAACAGAAGCCTATCGGGGTCGGACGCGATGCGAGCCGCCGTCTCATCCTGTCCGACACGCCACTGCTCATAGTCCGCGCGTGTCACCTTGTTTTTTTGATTTAACATCGCCGTTGACTTTCTCGTCTATGGGGAAGGACGCTCGACTCACACGAGTCGAACGCCCTTCCTCAAATGGACTTATCCTCAGATTACACTGAACGGCTCAACTAGAAGCTAACGTCGAAGCCAGCGCCAGCGCCCTCTTCATCGGTGGTCGGCACGCCCTTTGCCTTGTTGTAGGCAAAGATCAAGACGATCGGCACGATAAAGGCGATGAGATTGCCAGCCACATACCACACGAGGGTCTCGGGCGTGACGATGAGCAGGCCAAGCACGCCGGTCAGACCCTGACCGATAGCGCGCACCTCAAAGAGCTTGACGAAGGCACCGCCGCAGCCTGCACCGATGCATGCGCAGATGAACGGAATGATCGAATAGCGCATGTTTGCAGCAAAGATAGCGGGCTCGGAGATTCCGACCAGCGTCGGGATAAAGGACGACATGCAGATGTTGCGCTCTTTGGAGTGCTTCTTGTGAATGAGGTACATACCGATGGCGCCGCCGCCCTGGGCGATGATGGAAACCGACCAGATGGCCTGGATGTAGTTGAAGCCAGTCGTGGCAACAAGGTTTGCCTCGATACCCTGGATGAACTGATGCGTACCGGTAACGACGAGCGG
>CAJJVE010000339.1:0-1655 GCA_905196265.1 uncultured Collinsella sp.
AGACGTATCAGTTCAACCTGATCGATACGCCGGGCCACGTGGACTTCACCTACGAGGTCTCGCGTTCGCTTGCCGCTTGCGAGGGTGCGGTGCTCGTCGTGGACGCCACTCAGGGCGTCGAGGCACAGACCGTTTCCAACGCGACGCTCGCCATGAACGCCAACTTGGACATTGTTCCGGCCATCAACAAGATCGACCTTCCCTCGGCGCACCCCGACGAGGTTAAGACCGAGATCGAAGACGATCTAGCCATTCCCGCCGACGATGCCGTGTGCGTGTCGGGCAAGACCGGCGAGGGCATCCACGATCTGCTGGAGTCCATCGTCTTTTTGATCTCGCCTCCCAAGGGCGATGCAAATGGCCCTCTCAAGGCGCTTATTCTGGATTCGTACTTCGATGAGTACCGCGGCGTCGTCGCCACGGTGCGCGTCTTTGACGGTTCCATCAAAAAGGGCGATACCCTGCGTATGATGCAGGCCAAGGGCGACTTCCTGGTCGACGGCGTGGGCGTCAAGCGCCCTGCCGAGACGCCGGTCGATGCTCTGACCGTCGGCGAGGTTGGATATGTGGTCACGGGTTTGAAGGACCCCGAGGCTGTGCGCGTAGGCGATACTCTTACGTGGGCTTCGAACCGCGAGGCCAAGCCTATGGTCTACACGGGCCTGTTCCCCATCGACAACAAGGACTACGAGAACCTGCGCGACGCGCTCGATAAGCTGCACGTCAACGATCCTTCGTTGGTGTGGGAGCCTGAGACGTCGGTGGCGCTGGGCTTTGGCTTCCGCGTGGGCTTCTTGGGCCTGCTGCACATGGAGGTCGTCAAGGAGCGCCTGGAGCGCGAGTTCAATCTGGACCTGATCGCCACGAGCCCCTCGGTCGACTACCACGTGTACAAGACTGACGGCGAAATGATTGATGTCCGCAGCCCGCAGGATCTGCCCGAGGCCACGCGTATCGAGCGTATCGAAGAGCCCTACCTCAAGGCAAAGATCATCTGCCCGCCCGAGTATACGGGTGCCGTCATGCAGCTCGCTATCGAGCACCGTGGCGTCACGACCGATATGATCCACCTGACGAGCAAATCGGTCGAGATGCGCTTTGATATGCCGCTCGCTGAGCTCATCTTGGACTTCTTCGATCAGCTCAAGAGCCGCACCAAGGGTTACGCTTCGCTCGACTATGAGTTCAATGAATATCGCCCCTCCGAGCTCGTCAAGCTCGACATCCTGCTTTCGGGCGACGAGGTGGACGCGCTGTCGTTTATCGTGCACAAGGATAAGGCCTACGGTCTTGCCCGAGGCCTGTGCGACAAGCTCAAGGAGATCATTCCGCGTCAGCTTTTCGAGGTGCCTATCCAGGGTGCCATCGGCAACAAGATCATTGCCCGCTCCACCGTTAAGGCGCGCCGCAAGGACGTGCTTGCCAAGTGCTACGGCGGCGATATCTCGCGAAAGCGCAAACTGCTCGAGAAGCAGAAAGAGGGCAAGAAGCGCATGAAGGCCATCGGCTCGGTCGAGGTTCCGCAGGAGGCCTTTATGGCGATTCTCAAGGTGGACGAGTAGGTCCATGGCGCTTTCTGAATACAGCAAGCGGCTGCTGGGCGCCTATGCCGAGCAGCCGTTCCTTATGGCTCCCATGGCGGGCGTAACCGACCC
>CAJJVE010000340.1:0-1655 GCA_905196265.1 uncultured Collinsella sp.
CTGCTGCGGGTTGCCGTAGCGCGACGTGGCGGCGTAGTAGCCGGTCGTCTGATAGCCCCAGGAGCCATCGAAGGGAT
Organism: uncultured Collinsella sp.; assembly: GCA_905196265.1. Classification (GTDB taxonomy): domain Bacteria; phylum Actinomycetota; class Coriobacteriia; order Coriobacteriales; family Coriobacteriaceae; genus Collinsella. The sequence goes on from CAJJVE010000340.1 coordinate 78, forward strand.
GCTCCATGAGCGGCATGACCTCGATATGCGTATAACCCATGTCGCGCACGTAGTCCACGAGCTCCACTGACAGGTCGTCGTAGGTGTAAAACTCGCCGCGCTGCGCGGGGAAGGGATCCATGGGGCCGGGGTAGTTGCCGTACTCGTCCGGCTCGCCCTGCGGCGCGTCGCCGTTCCACTGGTAGCCGTCGAGGGTCCACAGCACACTGGCGGTACCCGGAGGGCACTCGGCCTTAAAGGCGTACGGATCGGCCTTGTAGAGCTTCTCGCCCTCGTTGGTCTCGATAAGGTACTTATAGAGCTGGCCCTGCTCGGCACCAGGAATAAAGCCTTCCCAAATAGCGCTCGTATGCATGGGCACCAGCGGGTTGGCTTGCTCATCCCAGTCGTTAAATTCGCCAATGACATGGACGCTCTTTACGTCGGGCGCCCAAACGCAAAAGCGCCAGCCACGCGCACGGTTCTGCGTGTCGGGGTGAGCGCCCATCTTTTCCCAGCTGCGCTCCCACATGCCAATGCCAAACAGATAGACATCGTCCTTGGAGAGCTCCGGTGCGTGCGGGGCGGCTTTGCGGGTAGCAGGCTTTTTGGTTGCTGGCTTTAGCTTTGTATCGCTCACGTTTGATCCCATCATGACGCGGCAGCGTGTTGCCTTGGTGACTAGATGCGAAAGGTCCAAGGCTGCACGAATCGAAGGAACGGCGATAGTTCTATGATTCGTTCCACCTCGCGTGCTCGGTGGAACTTTCGGCAAAAACTACGATAACACCTGTACGTTAGTTTGATGGACGAAAGCGGATTTGCGGGGGCGTTTAATCGGTAAGCGACATGTTTATACCACTGGCAGAATTGCTGTGGTAAAACTCTTGACAGTTTTACCAATTAGGGTTTCAAAACTGTTAGGCTGACGTTTGGTAAAACGTTTTTAGCAGGTTGTTTACCATTTGACATTGAAAGGCTCGTTTATGAACCATATCGCTGCCCCAAGTGTTGCTTTTATTTTCGATTGCGACGGAACACTGGTTAATAGCTCCCCCGTCTGGGGCCATGCACAGACCGAGTTATTGCGCCGTCGTGGCATTGATGTGACGGTCGACGATTTTGCCCAGTTTGAACATCTTTCGCTGGAGGATGAGTGCCAGGCCTATCACGACACGTGGGGCATTGGCGCAAATGGCGAGGAGCTGTATCGCGAGCTGGGTGAGATTTTGATTGATGGGTACTCCAAGGTGCTGCCGCGCGAGGGCCTGCTTGCATTTTTGGAGCAGGCGAAGGAGGCCGGTATTGCCATGTGTGTGGCCACGTCCACGCCGGCCGAACTGGTGCAGTCCGCCCTTGCGGCTGCTGGCCTTGATCGCTATATGGAGTTTATTACCACGACGGGCGAGGCGGGGCGCTCTAAGCAATTCCCCGATGTGTACGAGCTGGCGCTGCGTCGCCTGGAAGAGCACCACGGGCACAAGTTTGAGCGCGCGTGGGTGTTTGAGGATGCTGTCTTTGGACTTAAGAGTTCCGGCACCGCTGGATTTAAACGCGTGGGCATCTATGACCCGCACGGCCGTATGGAGCGCGACGAGG
>CAJJVE010000341.1:0-1651 GCA_905196265.1 uncultured Collinsella sp.
TCGAGCCGATAAAGCTATGGATAAGCGAGCGTGTCAGCTCGGTATAAGAAAGCTGGGCGAGCGTCTCGCGCTTGCGTGACTCCAGGCGCAGGCCGGAATCCGCCGGCTGCACGCCACGACGAAGCTCGCATGCCGGATCGTCGACGCTGGGCAGCGTGGTATCGCGGACCAGAACATCCTTGACCATGAGCTTGGGCTTCACACGACCCTGCCAATGCTCGGCAACGGCCTCGAACACCAAGTCGACGGCGCTGTCGCAATTGATAAGCTTGTCGATCTGCGGTACACGAAACATGATGGCCGGCACACTCGCGGCGCCATCCGTCGCCACGAAGCGCATGTGCTCGCCGGTCTTACCCACCACGGCGCGATCACACATCGTCACGCCCTCGGCAGCCAGCAGCGGCACCTTATTACCCTGGCCAAACGGCTCAAGGCGGGAAATCTGCTCGATGGTCTCGATATTCAATTCGGAAAGGTCGACCGTGGCGGCAACCTCGTCGGTGTCCTCAAAGTCCTCGGCGGGAAGCTCGGACAACACGGCTGAAAGGCGACGGCGGAACTCATCGAGCTTGGATGCCTCGATGGTCACACCCACCGCACCGGCATGTCCGCCGCGACGAATCATCAGGTCGGAACAGCGCTCGATGGCGTCAAACAGGTTAACTTTGCCCACCGAGCGACCAGAGCCGCGCGCGATACCGTCCTCGATCGAGAACAGCAGCGCCGGCACGTGGTAGCGGTTGGTCAGACGGCTTGCCACGATGCCCTTGACGCCCTCGTGCCAGCCTTCGCCGCCCACGACGATCGCGCGTCCGCCGTCATAGGTCTCCTCGACCTTTGCCATGGCATCGCGCGTGAGCTCCGCCTCGATCTCACGGCGCTGGCGGTTGATTTCCTCGAGCTCAGCCGCCAGTGCGCTTGCTTCGATGGGATCGCGGGCAAGCAGCAGGTCGAGCGCCAGCTTGGGATCAGCCATGCGACCGGCAGCGTTTAAGCGGGGAATGAGCGAGAATGACAGGCCATCCGCCGTAATGCTCGAAAGGTCCGCCTTGGCGAGCGCGGCAAGCGCGATATAGCCGGGGCGAGCGGTTACGCGCATCTGCTGGATGCCCTCGGCAACCAGCGCGCGGTTCTCGGGCGTGAGCGGCATCATGTCGGACACGGTGCCCAGCGCCGCGACCTCGATTAGCGAACGCCAATACGACGGCTTGCCCAGGCGCTCACCCAGGACTTGCACCAGCTTGAGCGCCACACCAGCACCGGCAAGCTCACGCGAGGGGCCCTCGTCCTCGAGCTTGGGGTCAGTCAGGGGCACACCCTGCGGCACCTGGTCGGAGGGCTCGTGATGGTCCGTGACCACCAAATCGATCCCCAGGCTCTCCAGGTAGGAAACCTCTTCCTTGGCGGCAATGCCGTTATCGACGGTCACGATCAGCTGGGGGCGAGCAAGCTCGTTAACGCGGTCGAGCGCCGCGCGCGAAAGACCGTAGCCTTCATCAAAGCGATGCGGAATAAACGGCGTGACATCGGCGCCAAACGTGCGCAGCGCCTCGGTCAACAGGCAGGTCGACGTAATACCGTCAACGTCAAAATCGCCAAAGACTGCAATGTGCTCGTGGTTGCGAATAGCACGCTCGACGCGGTCGGC
>CAJJVE010000342.1:0-1650 GCA_905196265.1 uncultured Collinsella sp.
GAGGCTGTTTCTTGCTAGACTTCTTGCAGACGCAATCGATAGCCAATTTGATAGTCGCAGGAGGCCATAGGCATGTGCAATGTTTCGCTTAACGGTACGCAGCCGACCGATGCCTCCATCCGTGTCCTGCGTGCGCTCGAGGCGGCCGGTCTTGAGGCTTGGTATGTAGGCGGTTGGGTGCGTGATGCCCTGATGGGGCGCCCCAGCCACGATGTTGACATGTGCTGCAGAGGCCTGTGGCAGGAGTCCAAAGCGGCGCTCGAGGCGGCTGATATTGCCGTGGTCGAGTCGGGCATTAAATTTGGCGGCATCACGGCTATTTGCGATGGCGAGCGCATTGAGGTCACCACCTACCGCCTGGACGGCTTTTACACCGACGGTCGCCATCCCCAGAGTGTGGAGCGTGCGGCGTCGCTTGAGGACGATCTGGCGCGTCGCGACTTTACCGTTAACGCAATGGCCTGGCATCCCGAGCGCGGTCTTGTCGACCGCTATGACGGCCAGGGCGACCTGAAGCGCAAGCTCATCCGCGCCGTTGGAGATCCCAAGCGTCGTTTTAACGAGGACGCGCTTCGCATGCTGCGCGCGGTGCGTTTTGCCTGCCGTCTGGATTTTATGATTGAACCCGCGACCAAACAGGCGCTGGCCGAATGTGCGCCGCTGCTCGATGCCGTGGCACGCGAGCGCGTGGGTATTGAGCTCGAGGGCATCCTTTCGACCGGCCACGGGGGAGACGCCATGCTGCGCTACCCCGAGCTTGTTTGCGCCGCCGTGCCCGAGCTCGCTGCGGGTAGGGGCTTTGACCAGCGCAGTGTCTATCATGCCTTTAACGTCTACGAGCATATCGCCCGCGTGCTGACGGTGGCAGGGGAGCTGGCGCTGTGCGATGGTGTTGCGCCCTCTTCGAGCCTTATGTGGGCGGCGTTTTTGCACGATGTCTCCAAGCCCGATTGCTTTACGGTCGACCATGCGGGCAGCGGTCACTTCTACGGCCATCCCGAGCTCGGCGCCAAGAAGGCGCGTGTCATCATGGATCGTCTGGCGCTCTCGCACGATTTGGTGCGCGATGTGTGCCTGCTGATCAAATACCATGACAAGCCGCTGCGTCCCGAGCGATCCTGCCTGCTCAATATGATGCGCGCGCTTTCGGGCGAGGGTGTCGATACGCCGCGTCTGATGGACGAGCTCATGGACCTTAAGCGTGCCGACACGCTCGGGAAGGCGCCCTCGTGCTTCTATTACGTCGAGACGATCGAGGAGATGCGCGCTCTGGCACGCGAGTTGCTGGCGGCGGGGGAGCCCTATACGCTCAAGATGCTTGCTATCAATGGCGGCGACTTGATTCGCGCCGGCGTCAATCCGGGCCCGGAGTTGGGCAAACTACTCAACACCGCCCTCGACGCCGTGATCGAAGACAACATTCCCAACGAACGTGAAGCCCTCCTGGCCCACCTCAACCTGGGGTAGTCAGGTGGTTCCATTCCATATGAGCTGCCCGGTTGACCTGCGCTTTCCATAACCTCACGACAAAATCTGGGCAATTTGGAATTTATTCTTGCGCTCGCGTTTTTTGTCCCGTAATATATTTCCTCGCAGCACGGCAGTGCAGATGTCATGTGGCCCGTTCGTCTAGCGGTTTAGGACGCCGCC
>CAJJVE010000343.1:0-1642 GCA_905196265.1 uncultured Collinsella sp.
CCTGGCTCATGGCGGCGTGCTCTTTTTGGACGAGCTTGCCGAGTTTCCTACCGGCGTGCTTCAGACGCTGCGTCAGCCCATCGAACGCGGCTACGTCAGGATCGTGCGCGTTGACGGGGCCTTTACGTTCCCGTCGCGCTTTCAGCTGCTGGCTGCGAGCAATCCCTGCCCCTGCGGGTTTTTGGGCGATCGCGAAGTGCCGTGTCGCTGTTCCGCGTCGATGGTCGAGCGCTACCGGGGCAAGTTGCGCGGTCCTTTGGCTGATCGTATCGACATGATGATCGATGTGACCCGCGCCGATCCCCAGGTGATCATTGAGGGCGCGGAGGGTATGTCATCGGCCGAGCTGCGCGATTACGTCGTGCGTGGGCGCGCCTTTCGCGCCTGGCGTGAATCCCGTATGGACGATGCGGACACCGAGGCCGAGGAAGATGAGTCGCGGTCCATTGACGGCGTCGTTTCGACCTTTGGGCTTGATGAGGCTGCCGAGAAATGCGTGCTTGGCCTGTCGAAGCGCACACATCTTACGGGTCGCGGCATCGTGCGCCTGGTACGCATCGCACGTACGATTGCCGATGTCTCCGAAAGCGAACGCGTGACGCAGGATCACGTGCTCGAGGCGGCGATGTTCCAGGGAAGGAGGGACCAATAATGGGCGAGGGGACTTTCGAGCTGCATCCAGGTGATGCGTTGTATCCCGAGACCGTTTTGGAGCTTTCTGATGTACCCCAGACGCTCTATGTGCGCGGCAACCCCGAGGTGCTTTCGACGCCCGCGCTCTCCATCATCGGCGCACGCAAGGCATCGCCTTATGGTCTTGCCGTGGCAGAACTTGCGGCTAAGGTGGCGGTCGAGGCGGGAGTGACGGTGGTCTCGGGCGCTGCGGTCGGCTGCGACCAGGCGTCGGGTTGGGCTGCGGTCAACGCCGGGGGAAAACACGTCGTGGTGTTGGGGACCGGCGCCGATGTTGTCTATCCGCGGTCGAGTGCCGGTCTCATCACGCGCACGCTCGATACGGGCGGCGCGGTCGTTTCGATTTCGCCGTGGGGTATGGGACCGCGTAAGTTCGCCTTTCCGCGGCGCAATCGCGTAATCGCCGCCTTGTCGCAGGCGCTCTTTGTTTCCGAGGCGGGCATGCCCTCGGGTACGTTCTCCACGGCGGAGGCCGCTATGGACTTGGGACGAGAGCTCCTTGCAGTGCCGGGCTCAATCCTTTCGCCCGAGTCGCGCGGGACCAACTACCTCATCGCTAACGGAGCCTGCTGTATCATCGACGAGGAATCAATCGAGGTGGCCGTCTCGCGCATCTACGGCACGCTGCGCTACTCGCGTCCCGATGCACCCGGCATCGCCGACCTGGACCCCACGCAGCAGGCCGTGATGCATGCGCTTATCGCCTCGCCGCTTAAGGTCGACGACATTGCCGCGCTCGTCTCGCTTGATGCTGTCGGCGTACTCAAGCTCTTGGGCTCGCTCGAGCTCGAGGGTCTTATCGAGCGCACGATGGATGGAAGGTATGCGCCCTCAAAGTTTGCGCTTCACGCCCAGACGCCCTTCGGTCACAATGGAAAGCGTGTCAATTAGAAAGGTGTTTGCAGATGCAGTTCGATCAGGTGACGGTTATCGGTGGCGGTCTGGCGGG
>CAJJVE010000344.1:0-1640 GCA_905196265.1 uncultured Collinsella sp.
GCGTGTGAATGCTCGCTGTTAGCGCTGCGGCTCTGCGGCGCGCACCTGCTCGATGACCTTTTCCATCGTGGTGTCGATGCGGTCTTTTTTGAGCTCGCATTCCCAGATGGTTATGGGCGTCCAGCCCATTTGAATGAGTGCTGCCACGGCAGCGCGGTCGCGCTCGACGTTGCGGCGAAACTTTGCCTCCCAAAATTCAACATTGCGCTTGGGCTGGCTCGGATTGCACTTAGGGCAGCGATGCCAAAAGCAGCCGTTGACGAAGATGGCGATCTTGCGGCCGGGGAAGGCGATGTCGGGTTTTCCGGGCACCTTCCATTCCAGACGGTATCCCGTAAGGCCTGCGGCGCGCAGGCGCTGTCGTACGAGCAGCTCGGGCTTGGTGTTGGCGCGTTTGTTGCCCTTCATGGACTTTTTGATGGCGGCGCGACGGCGGACCAGCTCGCGCTCGTCAGCGGAGAGGTCCGAGGTATCGATGCCGTCGAGCAGGCCGGGCTTGGGACGCTTCTTGCTGCGACGCTTGGCTTTGCGCTTGGGTTTGGTGGCGGGCTCGTCGGTCGCGGTGGCGTCGGCGTTGTTGGCAGTGCCGTTGGCCTCAAGCCGATCTTCCCTCAACTCAATCAGAGCATCGATAAGCCCTTTGTCGGCGGGCATCCACTCAACCGTGGCAAGCGAGGTGCGCGGAATCCAGCGGATATCGAGCTGGCGGTCGTGCTTCTGGGGCTCATCAGATTCATCGGCGAGCGAGCAGTAGTAGCACTCCATCGAGAGATGAAAATCGGGGTAGTCATATTCAACGGTGTAAAAATCGCGCAGGTTGGTGACTTTTACCTGCAGCTCTTCCATGAGCTCGCGGCGTACGGCGTCCTCGGGCGACTCGCCGCGCATGAGCTTGCCGCCGGGAAACTCCCAAAGTCCCTGCATGTCGCCGTAGCCGCGCTGCACGGCAAGCAGCTCGTCAGATCCTTCCTTGCGAATGATCCCAGCGGCAACATGAACAGTCTTCAACAGGAGTCCTCTCTCAGCATCAACACGTGGCAGGGTAGCTACCCGTACCTTACACAACGGTAAGGCAAGCGTAAGCCATATCGATGGTAGCCGACTCGTCTTCTTGCGACTATAGATGCCGTAGACTAATTACAAGAAAGGACTCGGTATGCAAATCACGCACATGGCGACCCCGGTACTGGAGGCCGCGCATCTCGAAAAGGTATACGGAGCGCTGGGCAACGTGACCCGCGCGCTCAACGACGTCAGCTTTACCGTCAACCGCGGTGAATTTGTTGGCATCATGGGCGCTTCGGGCTCGGGCAAGTCGACGTTGCTCAACTGCGTGTCGACCATCGATAGCGCCACAAGTGGCACGATCCGCATCAACGGGCAGGACGTGACGCGCATGAAGCAGGCTAAGCTTTCGCAGTTCCGCCGCGAGGAGCTCGGCTTTATCTTCCAGGACTCCAACCTGCTCGATACGCTCACGGCACGCGAGAACATCGCCCTGCCGCTCACCATCGCCCGCACAAACTCGGCAGAGATCTCAACCCGCGTGCAGGATGTGGCAGCGCGCCTCTCCATCAGTCAGGTGCTCGACAAGTATCCCTACCAGATGTCCGGCGGGCAGCAGCAGCGCGTTGCCGCGG
>CAJJVE010000345.1:0-1626 GCA_905196265.1 uncultured Collinsella sp.
GGGGCTCTCAATGTTTTTATGTCCTGCTCATATCGTCTGTGATGGTTTGGGCTGAATGTTGCGCAACAAGGGCTGCATTTTTGGGTTTACCTTCATGGTGGAAGGAATGAACCGAAAGGAGCCCGCCATGTTTTGTCGCTCGTGTGGCACGCCGCTTGTCGACGACGCCCTCTTTTGCCCCGTATGCGGCGCGCCCGTAGCACCCGACCAGATCGCGGCCACGCAGCAACCCCAGCCTGCCGTACCCGCTCCCCAGCAATACGTGCCCGTTCAGCAGCCCGCGCGGCGCAAGCGTTCCAAGAAGCCCCTCATCGCTCTTGCCGCGGTGTTTGCCGTGGCGGCGGGTGTCGGCGGGGGAGCGCTGTTCTACTTCACCCAGATCGCGACCACCCCAATCGACGAGAAAACCTTCCCGGATAGCGGCATGCGTGCGCTTGTCTCGACCAAGTACGATACTAACGGTGACGGCCGCATCTCACGCGACGAGGCCAAGGCGGTGACATCGGTCGGGCTGGACGGCATCGCATCGACGCAGGGCCTGGGCAAGGTGTTCCCCAACGTTACCAGTGTGGAATATGGCGACGACAAGCTCGTCAACCTGGACCTTTCGGGCTGCGGTGACCTTAAGACCGTCGAGCTTAACTCGGCGAGTAACGTCACCGTCGTTAACCTGGACGGCTGCGACAACATCGAGAAGTTCGACCTTTCAAATGCCGGGGAGCTCAAAAGCATCGATCTTTCGGGCAAAAAGAAGCTAGCCACGTTGGAACTGCCGCAGGATACGAAGGTTAGCGGCATTAAGGACACGCAGCTTGACGAGCTGTGGCTGCCGGTGTCCTACGAAGGCACCGACAAATCGGACCAGTATGGCGATATCTACGAGATCGAGCGTGACGAGAACGGTTACGTCACGGGCTTCACGTCTGCCGTCAAGCAAGGTGGCGGCGTAAGTTACAGCGTCGAGCACGATGAGTCGCATCGCATTTCGGAGATTGAGGAAGATCTGGCGGGCGGTTACGAGAACGTCAACACGTTTACGTACGACGCCGACGGTAACGTCACGCGCATCGACTGTGATGCCGACATTAGCGATTCGTCGAGCACCACGACGTTTACCTACGACGCGGACGGAAACCTGATCAACAAGACGACCCATGCGGGTTACGGCGAGAGCGCGAGCACGTATGTCTACCAGGACGGCAACATGGTGACCAACACCGATACCAGCCCGGCCAATCCTCGGACGGTCGTGTATTCGTACGGATACGACAGGGATCGCGTGACGTCCTTTACGCTGGACTGCCAGGGCGACACGGTGGGAACTACGTGGACGATTACCGCGGGCTACGAGTATGACAAGGACGGCAACATTTCGCGTATCTCGCCTGTGGCATATGACTCGCACGGCAACGACTATGGCTCGCTGAACTCGTATGCCGCGGTGGATTATTCGTACAGCGACGGCAAGCTCGACAGGATCGATTCCGAGCGCGGCGGCTATGCGGAGTTCTACTACGACGACCACGGCAACCTGACGTCGGTCGACGAGTATGCCGGCCGCGGTTCGGATGCCGAGTTTGAGTTTGAGCACGAGGTCGAGTACCAGCGCTACTTCTGCAGCAAGCA
>CAJJVE010000346.1:0-1611 GCA_905196265.1 uncultured Collinsella sp.
TTTGCCCGTCCCGTTTTTGTTTCGACCCGAAAGGTGTGCCTATGGCCTCATCCGCACCGCGCGGTCTGCGCTCCGACCATGTCGTTACCGTCGGCATCGCCCTGTTCTCGATGCTCTTTGGCGCCGGCAACCTCATCATTCCGCCGTTGCTGGCGCTCCAGGCCGGCACGGCCACACCGCTTGCCATGGTTGGCTTTTTGATTGCCGCTATCGGTTTGCCCGTCATGGGATTTATCGCCGTTGCGCTCGCCGGCACGGCCCGCGAACTGGCCGGCCGCGTGCATCCCAAGTTTGGCGAATTCTTCGTTGCGGCGGTCTATCTGGCCATCGGTCCGTGCCTGGCCATTCCGCGTACGAGCTCCACGGCGTTTGAGATGCTGGTACCGTTGCTACCCGAGGGCATCTCGCTTGGCACCGCGCGCTTGGTCTTCGCCGTCGCCTTCTTCGTCGTCGCGTTTGTGCTCACGCTGCGCCCGGGTGTCATCACGCGCGTGCTCGGCCGCATTACGGGCCCCGCGCTCATTGCGCTCATCGTGCTGGTCGTGGGTGCTGCTGTGATCTCGCCGCTTGGTCCCGCTGCCGCGCCTCAGGCTCCCTACGATGCAGGCGCCGCCGTGCAGGGCTTTTTGACTGGCTATCAGACCATGGACCTGCTCGCGTCGCTCGCCTTCGGCATCATCATCGCCGAGACCATCCACGAGTTGGGTGTTACCGACGATAAGCGCGTGGCCTTCGAGATCTCACGCTCCGGTGTGATCGCCGGTGTGCTCATGGCCATCATCTACTGCGGCCTGGCGCTTGCAGGCATGCAGCTCGGCACGGTTATGCCCGATGCCACCAACGGCGCCGCGATCCTTGCGCGTTCGGCCTCTATGCACTTTGGTCTTGCCGGCACGGTCGTGGTCTTTGCGATTTTCTTCCTAGCCTGCATGAACGTGTGCATCGGTCTTATTAGCTGCTGCTCTCGTTACTTCTGCGAGACGTATGTGGTTAAAGGGGGAGCGGAGGCTTCCGATGAGGCCATGCGCCGCCCCTTCGCGATTCTCGCCTTTGTGTTCGCGGCGTTTTCGTGCGTGCTCTCCAACGTGGGCCTCGACGTGATCCTCGTGTTCTCGGTGCCCATGCTCAACGCCTTGTATCCCGTTGCCATCGTGCTGGTGCTGATGGGCTTGGTGCACGGCTTTTGCGACGCGCATCCGCAGGTGTGGGTCTGGGTCGGCGGCGTGGTTGCCGTGCAGAGTGTGATCACTTCGGTCCGCGATGCGTTTTTCGCGGGCGCGTGGCTACCGTTTGATGTGCTGCCGCTGGCGAATATCGGTGCCGCGTGGGCGCCGGTTGCCGTGGTTGCCTTTGTAATCGGCCTGCTCCATAGTCGTTTTGTTGCACATTCGAGGAGCTAGGGTTTCTGCGCTTGCACAGGCGGGGAGTCTCCCCTATAATTTCCTTCGCTTTGGGACACGCAAGGTTTAGACCTTAGCTGCTCAACACCTTCGGGACGTGGCGCAGTTTGGTAGCGCGCCTGCTTTGGGAGCAGGATGTCGCAGGTTCAAATCCTGTCGTCCCGACCATATCTTGCGGGCGTAGTTCAATGGTAGAACCCCAGCCTTCCAA
>CAJJVE010000347.1:0-1578 GCA_905196265.1 uncultured Collinsella sp.
GTCGGACGCCCCAACGTGGGCAAGTCCACGCTCGTTAACCGCCTGGCCCAAACCTCGGACGCCATCGTCCATGAGTCCCGCGGCGTTACGCGCGACCGCTCGTATCACACGGCCGATTGGAATGGCCGTGAGTTCACCATCGTCGACACGGGCGGTATCGAGCCGCTTAAGAGCGACGACGTCTTTGCCACGTCCATCCGCGACCAGGCACTCGCCGCCGCCGAGGAAGCCGCCGTCATCCTGTTTGTGGTCGACGGCCGCACCGGCGTCACCGAGGAGGACGAATCGGTCGCCCGCATGCTCAAGCGCTGCGACAAGCCGGTCTTTCTGCTGGTGAACAAGCTCGACAACCCCGATCGCGAGAACGACAGCATCTGGGAGTTCTATTCGCTCGGCATCGGTGAGCCCACGCCGCTCTCGGCCCTGCATGGCCATGGCACGGGCGACCTGCTCGACGATATCGTGGCCCTGCTTCCGGAGGAAGAGGACGAGGTCGCCGATGAGTTCCCCGACGCGCTGAACGTCGCCATCATCGGCCGCCCCAACGCCGGTAAGTCGTCGCTGTTCAACCGCATCCTGGGCGCCGACCGCTCTATCGTGTCCAACATTGCCGGCACGACGCGCGACGCCATCGACACCGTCGTGGAGCGCGACGGCAAGCACTACCGCATGGTCGACACCGCGGGCATTCGCAAAAAGAGCACCGTATACGAGAACATCGAGTACTACTCCATGGTCCGCGGCCTACGCGCCATCGACCGCGCCGACGTGGCGCTGCTCGTCGTCGACGCCTCCGTGGGCGTCACCGAACAGGACCAGAAGGTCATGGGCTTGGCCATCGAGCGCGGCTGCGCCATCGTGGTGCTGCTCAACAAGTGGGACCTGCTCGACGATGACCGCAAGCGTGAGGCCTGCATGGAGACCGTCGACCGCCGTCTGGGCGTCATGGCTCCCTGGGCCCAGTACCTGCGCATCTCGGCCCTGACCGGCCGCAGCGTCGAGAAGATCTGGGCGATGGTCGACGCTGCCGAGAAGACGCGCTCGCAAAAGATCAGCACCTCGCGCCTCAACACGTTCCTCACCGACCTGCGCGAGTTTGGTCACACCGTGGTGGACGGCAAGCGCCGCCTGCGCATGCACTACGTGACCCAGACGGGCGTTAACCCGCCGACGTTTACGTTCTTCGTCAACCACAGCGACCTGGTCAACGACACCTACCAGCGTTACGTGGAAAACCGCATGCGCTCAACCTTCGATTTTGCCGGCACGCCCATTCGACTCTTCTTTAGGAAGAAGGAGCAAAAGGATGCATAATCCGATTCTGCTGACCGCCATCTGCGCCGTGGTCTCGTTCTTTATCGGAGCGATTCCGTTTGGTCTGATCCTGGGCCGTGTGTTCAACCACACCGATATTCGCAAGGCGGGCTCCGGCAACATCGGCACCACCAACGCTCTGCGTGTAGCCGGCCCCAAGGTCGCGGCGCTCACGCTGCTGCTCGACTGCCTTAAGGGCGCCATCTGCGTCATTATCGCGCGTCCGCTCATCGCGAGCGTGGGCTATGGCTTCCCTGTAAGCAT
>CAJJVE010000348.1:0-1576 GCA_905196265.1 uncultured Collinsella sp.
CCCGGCTCCCGCCTGCGATCTGCCGGCGGGAGCGTGGCCTGCGGTCGACTTGGTCTGTCCCAACGAGACCGAGTGCCAGGTTCTGACGGGTATCCTGCCCAAGGACGATGAGAGCTGCGCTGCTGCGCTCAGCGCCCTGCTCGCCAAGGGTGCCGGCGCCGCGGTCATCACGCTGGGTGGCGCCGGCTCGGTTACGCTTGGCGATGACGGCGAGCCGCTGCGCATGCCGGCGCTTTCGAGCACAGTGGTCGATACGACGGCCGCCGGCGATACGTTTATCGGCGCGCTTGCCGCGGCTCGCCTAGAGGGCTTGTCGCTCTTTGAGTGCATGGCCGCGGGTGCTCGCGCCTCGGCAGTGACGGTGTCGCGCCTGGGCGCTCAGCAATCGATTCCCACGCGCGCCGAAGTTGAACATTGGTTTGGTTAAACGATAAAGACGGAGAAGCGGAGTAGAACAATGGCAATCAAGAAGCTGATCCTTGATCTGGATATGGGTGTGGACGATGCGATGGCGCTGGCCTATGCCATCGCGAGCCCCGAGGTGGAACTCGTGGGCATCACCACGTGTTTTGGCAACGTGCGCGTCGACCAGTCGGCGCATAACTGCCTGGCGGTGCTCGACCTGTTGGGTCGTCCCGAGGTTCCGGTGTACCTGGGCGCCGATCGTCCCATTAAGGCGACTGAGCCCTATACACCGCCGGCGTCCACCACGCTTATCCACGGCAAGAACGGCATCGGCGGGGCGAGCGTGCCCGCGTCGCCGTACGAGCCGGTGGGGGCGACGTCGGCCGACGGTAACGCGGCGGTCGATTATCTGATTGATGCCGCGCGCACCTATGGCCCCGATTTGGTCTACGTTGCGACCGGCCCGCTCTCCAACCTGGCACTTGCCTTGGAGCGCGATGCGGCGGCGATGATGTCTATCGGCCGCGTGGTGGTGATGGGCGGCGCGCTTACCGTGCCCGGAAACGTGAGCGCGGGCGCCGAGGCCAACATGGCAAGCGATCCCGAGGCGGCCGATGCTGTGCTGCGCTCGGGCCGCAAGCTCACTATGGTGGGTCTGGATGTGACGCATCGCGTGGTGCTCACGCGTCGCGACATTGCCGGCTGGACGGGCTCGGGCACCATGGCCGGTTGCGCGTTTGCGAGCATGGTCGAGCACTACATTGGTTCGTACGAGATGAACGCCCCCTACCTGGGTGGTTGTGCGCTGCACGATCCGCTGGCCGTAGCCGTGGCGATTGACCCCACGCTCGTGGGTGCGCTCGGCTGTAACCTGCGCGTCGACCTGCTCGGCGAGTATCGCGGCCGCACCATTTGCGACGAGCGCCGTGTGGCCGATCCCGACAAGGGCGCACTCGTGGCGCTGACCGTCGACGCCCCGCGCTTCCTGTCCGAGTTCAAGACGCGCATGGCCCGTGTTCTTGGCTAAATGATTTCCGCGCCCCGCCCCATGTAGTCAATTTGGGACGGGGCTTTTTTAGCTACCGAGTAAATGTGCCCGTTGGGGAAATAGTCGTGCCACTTCGCTTGACAACAGGCTAAACTAGCTCATAAACATTTACTACTCTGTTTA
>CAJJVE010000349.1:0-1569 GCA_905196265.1 uncultured Collinsella sp.
GCGTGAGGCCCGCTTCCTCAACAACGCGCGTAATATCTGCAAGACGTCCTGCGCTGTCTCGGGTTCGGGCTACCTCATCTCCGCCAGCGTTATCGAGGGCATGCACGGTTGGCAGTTTCATACGCTGACCGAGGACATCCAGTTCACCACGTTCTGCGCCATTCACGGCATCCGCATCGGTTATGCGCCGGCGGAGTTCTTTGACGAGCAGCCGGTGACGTTTAAGGCGTCCTGGAAACAGCGTATGCGTTGGACTAAGGGCTTTTACCAGGTCTTTTTTACCTACGGCAAGCATCTTGTCAAATCTACGTTCCGTTATCATCGCTTTGCCGCCTACGACATGTTTATGACGATTGCCCCGGGTATGCTGCTGTCTTTGATCTCGATGCTCGCCAATGCGACGTTCCTGATCGTGGGTGGACTCTCGCACGGCTTCTTAGCCACCGAGGTCGAGATGCAGGCTTGTGCCGCCTCGCTCATTATGACCTTCGTGATGATGTACCAGACCTTCTTTATCCTGGCGCTACTCACGACCATCTTTGAGTACAAGCACATTCATTGCGCGCAAAAGTGGCGTTTGGTGACCAACCTGTTTACCTTCCCGATCTTTATGTTCAGCTATATCGACGAGGTCATGCAAGGCGCCAAATAACCACCACCAAAACCACCGCAAAGGGGACAGGCACCTTTGTGGTGGTTTTTGCGTTTGAGCAGCTGACCATGGAGGTGCACAATGTCCTACATCCCATTTTGGATTTGCATCTTTGCCGGTGCGGTGGTTGATGCCCGTGAGCGGCGGTTTCCCAATGAGCTTGCCGGCGCGTGTGCGGTGGCGGCGTTAGCAGGCGTTTGGCTCGACAGAGGTGTTAATACGGCGCTTGACCATGCCGGTCTTGCGGTCATCGTCTACCTTGCCCTTGTGCTTACTGAGTCGCTCTGGCGGCGCCTTCGTCAATCCCCGGGGATTGGCATGGGGGACGCCAAAGCACTCTTCGCGCTTTGCACGCTCGACCCTATGGGCGGCATCGTGGCATTTGCCGTCTCGCTCCTGGCCCTGGCCCTCTCCTGCCTCTTCACAAAATCGCGTTCCCTGCCATTGCTCCCGTTTTTAGTGCCGATTTTTGCCATAATCGAGGTCGTGGGCTGCACATTGTAACTGATTGCGCATCCTTTTTAAGGAGCATGCCATGGCAACTAATCAAGAAACGGCCGTCATTAAGGCGCGCATGGACCGTATTCCTTCGGCGTTGTCGCCCGAACTTGTCGAGCGCATTTCCGCCGATCGTGCTTCGGGTGCCGTCAAC
The DNA here is from genome assembly GCA_905196265.1 of uncultured Collinsella sp. Lineage (GTDB taxonomy): Bacteria > Actinomycetota > Coriobacteriia > Coriobacteriales > Coriobacteriaceae > Collinsella. The sequence continues at coordinate 1,305 of CAJJVE010000349.1, forward strand.
CCGTATCGTTGCAACGACGATCAGGTCATTCGTCGTATTGATCGCGCTGCCGACAAAGGCACGCTCATGCGTCCGGCGTTTATGCGCGATACCGAAAAGATTCTTCATCTTCCGGCGTACACCCGCTATGCAGGCAAAACGCAGGTCTTCAGTTTTCGCAGCAACGACGACCTGTCGCGCCGCGGTTTGCACGTGCAGCTTGTATCGCGCATCGCACGCGATATCGGTCGCGCCTTGGGGCTTAACTGCGATCTGATCGAAGCGA
>CAJJVE010000350.1:0-1565 GCA_905196265.1 uncultured Collinsella sp.
GAAGTAGTACACGCGCTTTTTGCCCTCGGCGGCGGCGCGGGCGTCGCTCTTGGTGGCAACGGTGCGGGCCTTCTCGGCCACGAGCTTGGCCAGGGCGTTAAAACGGTCGAGGTCGCTGGCGGCCTCGACGCTCTTGCCGCTGATGCTCATGACGGCATCGCGATAGAGCTCGGTAAACTCCTGCTTGTTGTCGAAGATCTTATTCATACGTTCCTTTCCCCCGGGGATGTTTCTCCCGGAACGGTTATGTCTTGTATCCTACGCCCCGTCGGGGCGGGTAATTACAGCTGTAACGGTTTTGTTACGCATCCTTAGGTGATGACTTAACAGAAGCAGACTTGGCTTTGGTGGCGGCCTTTTTGGCAACTGACTTCTTGGTCGCGGTGGCCTTAGTAGCGGGTTTTGCGGCAGCCTTGGCCTTGGCCTTGGTCGTCGTAGCCTTCGCCTTGGTCGAAGCCTTCTTGGCAGCCGCAGGCTTGGGCTTCACCGAGGACGCACGCTTACGCGTCGCCTTCTTGGGCGCCTCAACCACCGGCGGCTTGTAGCTGCTGGGGCCGCGGCGCTTAAGCACCACACCTGCCAGGCCAGGCACCTTAATCTCAATAGAGTCCATCTGCCCGTTCCAGGGATAGGGCTCGCTCGAGCAGGTGTAGGGCTCTTCGCCGGCATAGCCGCTGCCGCCAAACTCGGGACGGTCGGAATCGAAGATGACCTCCCAGTCACCCTCGCGCGGCACGCCCACGCGGAAGCTCTCGTAGCTCGCCGGGTCAAAGTTGATCAGGATCACCAGGTCGTCGTCGATGTCCTCGCCCTGGCGCACAAAGCTCACGATGGACTGCTTGGAGTTGTCCGCGTCGATCCAGGTAAAGCCGTCGTCGGTGTAGCCGCGCTCGTACAGGGCGGGCTCGGCGGTGTACAGGTGGTTGAGTGCCTTGATAAACGCCTGATGATGCTTGTGAGTCTCATACTCCTCGGTCAGGAACCACTGGATGGACTCGTAGTAGCGCCACTCGATAAATTGGCCGATCTCGTTGCCCATAAAGTTGAGCTTGGCACCGGGATGCGTCATCTGGTAGAAGGCCAGCGTGCGCAGGCCGGCAAACTGGCGCCACCAGTCGCCCGGCATGCGGCCGATCAGCGAGCACTTGCCGTGTACGACCTCGTCGTGGCTCAGCGGGCAGATAAAGTTCTCGGTAAAGGCGTACATAATGGAGAACGTGAGCAGCCCGTGGTTACCGGGGCGCCACGGAAAATCGGTCTGCATGTAGTGCAGGGTGTCGTTCATCCAGCCCATGTCCCACTTGTAGTGGAAGCCCAGGCCGCCGTCCTGCGGCGGATAGGTCACGAGCGGCCACGCGGTGGACTCCTCGGCCATCATCATCACGTCGGGGTAGTGCGCCTCGACGGCACAGTTGACCTGACGGATAAACGCGCTGGCGTCCAGATCCTCCTCGGTACCGTACTTGTTGAACTTCTTTTGGCCCGGATCGTCGATGCCAAAGTTGAGGTACAGCATGCTGGACACGCCGTCCATGCGAATGCCGTCAACGTGGAAGTTCTCGAGC
>CAJJVE010000351.1:0-1551 GCA_905196265.1 uncultured Collinsella sp.
TCTTCTCGGTTTCCTTCATGGCTTTTCCTTTCTGTCCTGCACGCGAATCTATACATCGCGTTTCTTTTCGATACCAATTATAGACATACACCCAACGTGTTTTTAATACCACTTTTCAATCTGTTCCAATCCTCGGTGAACGGTCGAAATTCTCTGGTGAGTGGTATTAAATTAGAATTTGATGTATAGCTAACGCCCCCGGCGTCTCCCTTGTGTGACAAAGAACAGCGTTCCTACCAGCGCAATAATGGTCGATGCTCCAAACAGTACCGTCTGGACGCCCAAAGCCTCCGCCAAAAACGGAGCCGCCAGCAGCGGCACCACGCCGGCGCTCATCAGGCCAAAACGCACAAAGCCGGTAATGCGCCCCAGGTATTTGATGTCGGCGCGCTCCTGAATCAAGATCATCTGCAGCGGCTCCAGGAACCCCCAGGCCAGACCGTTAATCGCCTGACCGATAATCGCGACCCCCAGCATATCGGTGCCCACGTACACCATGGACCCAATGCCCACGGCCATGAGCGCGCCGAGCAGCAATCGCAGGTTGACATGGCGAGCAGAAAGCTTGGTCAGGATGAACGCGCCCACCGAGGAAGTGAGGCCCACGACCGAGGACAGCCAGCCCAACCAGACGATATCCACGTTGAGCACATCGCGGTAGAACAACGACTCCAGCGAATCGAACGCGCCAAACGCAAAGAAACCCAAAAAGCCCGAGATAAAGATGAGGCGCAGATCGTGGTCGCGAAACGTGAGTCGCGCACCCTCGGCCATACCGCCCAGAATACCGCCCTTCGGCTTCTCCCCTTTTGCGGGAGCAACACACTCGTGACAGCCCAAGGAGAGCACGGCCGCCACACCCATCATGCCCGCCATGAGCAGATAGACCGATTGCGTGGCAAAACAGCTCACGATGGCACCACCGAGCAGCGGGCCAGCGGTATAGGCGACATTGCTGTAGAACACCATGAGGCCGTTCACGCGGGTACGGCCCTCGGTGGTCGACTCCAGGTATCCCGGAAACGCATGCGTGCAGGTGTTGATAAAGCCGCCCGCAAGTCCCAAGACGCACGCGGCAAACACAAGCCCGGGGACAGACAACGGCGCTAACCCCACGCCAAGCGATAGCACTGCCGTAATCACGCACGTCACAAACGACGTCCGGCGCGGTCCAAAGCGATCGATGACCGAGCCCGACACCATATTGCCCACCGACGTCATAAGATTGCGCGCGAGCGTAATGGCGGCAACCAAAAAGGCCGTGCCGGCCAGATCATACGTGGCCGCACCGATAAGCCCCAAAAAGTAGACCGCGTTGTTGGCGCACCACTGCAGGGACTCAATAAGAATCAGCCTGACCTCTGCCGGCGTCAGGCGCATTGCTTCGCGACCCTTCGCGAACATACGAACTCCTTCTATACAAAAAGGGGATGGAGAGCATAGGCCTGCTCCATCCCCTTTCCAGGTTGCAACGAAAATCTATGCAGCCGGGCCCTTACGCCAGCACGCCGAAGAACGCGCCGATGATGCCCACGACCATGGTGGCCACGA
>CAJJVE010000352.1:0-1540 GCA_905196265.1 uncultured Collinsella sp.
ACAGGAAGTTCTGGGCCGAGGGCTACTACGTGTCCACCGTCGGCCTGAACGAGGCGACGATCGCCAAGTACATCAGGGAGCAGGAGTCCCACGACATCGCGCTGGACAAGCTGAGCGTGAAGGAGTACGAGGACCCCTTCAAGAGGGGGTGATGCTGCCGGTTCGACCGGCGCGCCACGGGTCAAGATGCACTAGGCCTGGACGAAGTCCGGGCCCGCGCCTTTAGACGCGAGCCCGGGGCCCGTGGGTTATACCCTAAGAGCAAACCACCCTTTTTAAGGGTGGTTCTGATTACCGAAAGTTAGCTGGAGGTGCTTCGTGATTCGATCTGACAATCCACCCGATAATGGCGTGAGCGGGGCGATGTATCTATTTGGCACGGCGCTCTTGTGGAGTTTTATCGGCATCCTCGTTCGCGCCAATTCGCAGTCAGCTCTTTTGATCGGTGCCGTTACGGCAATATTTATGGCGCTCTTTATCCTGCTCGTCGGTAGGCCCGTCCTCCGCGTCAGCCGTCTTATTGTCCTTGTGGCCGTCTGCAACTTCGTGACGGGCACCACGTTTAACTTTGCCAACCAGCTCACGACGGTCGGCAACGCGATCGTTCTGCAGTACACCTCGATGATTTTTGTTATCGTGTATCAGTCGCTCGCAACTCGCACGTTGCCCTCGCCTGCGAAGATTGCCTCCGTGTTGGTTGCTTTTACGGGTATGGGACTTTTCTTTTTAGGCGATTTGAGCGCCGAGGGCATGCTCGGCAACCTGCTTGCCGTCATTTCGGGAGCCACCTTTGGGCTGTGTTTCTTTTTAAACTCTCGCCCCGATGCGTCGCCCATGGTGTCCTCGCTCATCTCCTGCGGCATCTCGATACTGCCGATCGTCTATTTTGCCGGCGACCTAGGCTCCGTAAAACCCTTTGAGTGGGGGCTTATGCTGGTGCATGGCCTTTTTTGCAGCGGCCTTGCGAGTGTGCTGTATGCCAAGGGGATTGCGCGCACTAACGCGTTTGCGGCCAACTTGGTTTGCATGAGCGAGGTCGTGCTCGCTCCCTGCTGGTCGGCGCTCCTCTTTGGCGAGGTCTTTCGCTGGAACGAGTTTTTGGGCGCGGCGATAATCGTTTTGGTGATTGTAGGCAACTTGGCATACGATGCCTTTGGCGATGGCTTTCTGGTGGCGCTTGTCCGCCATCGAAACAAAGAGCGCGCCTGATGGGATACGTCTGCCGTTTACGGTAAAAAACACCCCGCTGAGCGAGTGGTATTAAATAGTAAGAACCTGCATATCTATAATTGGTATCAAATCATTTGTGCCTGGCATAGGTGTTAACAGCACACCAGGTACGCTTCGGGCCGTGTGGTCGAGTTTCCGGATTGATATCAACAGCGCGCGCGACGGTGACCGGCTATGACTCGAGATTTCCTATTTTGGAGGAACCATGCTTACCCAAGCAATCCTCGTCGGCTTAGTCGGAGCGTTTGGAGGCCTCGACTACCAGCTCGGCACCCTCTACGCGTTCCGCCCCATCGTCCTGTGCCCGCTC
>CAJJVE010000353.1:0-1535 GCA_905196265.1 uncultured Collinsella sp.
CTTTCGATGCGTATACATACAGCTTGGCGTGCTGAATACTCGCAAAAATGTACGTTGCACCCTATGGGGCCCGTCTGCGGCAGGCGCGAAGCGAGTCGGAGCTCAGCAGAACGGGGCTTGGCGCATTGCTTGGCGGGCCCGGGGCCCTGCCGCAGGCCTTTGGTGCTGTGGAAAACGCCCGTGTTCGCGTCTGGCCGTGTGGTAAATGACAGACGGGGCTCCGGACGCGCTGATTTTGTGCGTTCGTGCTCATTAGGAAAAACAGAGCCGCCCGTATCGGGCGGCTCGGCAATCAAAATCATTGGGGCATCCGCTATTGGTTGGCTTGCCCCTCGAGCATGCCGTCGAGGGTGCGCCAGGCGAGCTCGGCGCATTTGACGCGGGCGGGCATGTGCGAGATGTCCTGGAGCTGGGCGGCCTCGTCCAGGTCTTCCAGGTCTTCCTCGGAGAGCTGCTCGCCACGGATCATGGCGAGGAAAAGCCCTGCCAGACGATGCGCCTCCTCGACCGTCTCGCCGGTGATGAGGTCGGCCATGATGTCGGCGCTGGCCTGGCTGATGGCGCAGCCGTGGCCGGTAAAGGACGCCTCCTCGATCACGTTGTTCTCGACACGCAGCTGCAGAGTGAGCTCGTCGCCGCAGCTGGGGTTGATGCCGTCATGCTCGTGCGTGGGGGCATCCATCTCGTACTTGTAGTCGGGGTGCGAGTTGTGCTCCATAAACGTGGTGGAGGTGTACAGATTACCCATTGAACGTGCTCCAAACGTGATGCAGTCCGGCGATGAACTTGTCGATGTCGGCCTTGTCGTTGTAGAAAGCCACGCTGGCGCGGCAGCAGGCGAGGTTCTCGACGCCCAGCCAGGTGAGCAGCGGCTGCGCGCAGTGGTGACCGGCGCGGATGCACACGCCGTCCATGTCCATGATGCTTGCGACATCGTGCGGGTGGATGCCCTTGACGTTAAAGCTGACGACGCCGTGATGGTTGTCCCAATAGATGGAGCCGATGATCTGGACAAAGTCGAGCTGCATGAGCTCGCCCATAAGGTAGTGGACGAGTGCCTGCTCGCGTGCCTGGATGTTTTCGTAGCCAACCGTGTTGACGAGGTAGTCGAGGGCGGCGCCTGTGGCGAAGATGCCGGCGGCGTCCTGCGTGCCGGCCTCGAATTTCTCGGGAACGGGCGCCCAGACGGCGTCCTGCTCGGTGACCGAATCGATCATCTCGCCGCCGGTGAGCATGGGCGGCATGGCGTTGAGCAGGTCCATCTTGCCCCACAGCACGCCGATGCCCATGGGGCCCATGGCCTTGTGTGCGCTAAAGGCAAAGAAGTCGGCGCCCAGATCGGCCACGTTGACCGGCATGTGCGGCAGCGACTGCGCGCCGTCGACAACCAGATAGCCGCCGTACTTGTGCACGAGCTTGCCGAGGTTCTTGACCGGATTCTCGACGCCCAGCACGTTGGAGACCTGACCCACGGCCAGAATCTTGGTCTTGGGACCCACCTTGGCCAGAACCTCCTCGGTGGTGAGCTGGCCGGT
>CAJJVE010000354.1:0-1533 GCA_905196265.1 uncultured Collinsella sp.
ACGCGCCACTTGGCACGTGCGGCACGTTAGAATAGATAAGACTATGCTCGTTTTGGCAGATAGGAGCGCAAGGATGGCGATCACGCCCGCAGAAATCGCGGAAACCCGCGGCATGGTTGAGGAGCAGAACCTCGACATCAGGACCATCACCATGGGTGTTTCGCTCATGGGTTGCGGTGACGAGAACCTCGACCGCATGTGCACGAAGATCTACGACCACGTGACGCACACGGCTGAGCACCTGGTCGAGACCGCCGAGAACCTCGAGCGCGAGTACGGTATCCCCATCGTCAACAAGCGCGTTTCCGTCACCCCGGTGGCGCAGATCGCCGCGTGCTGCAAGGATGAGGACCTCACCCCCATCGCGCATGCCCTCGACCGCGCGGCCGAGACGCTCGGCATCGATTACCTGGGCGGCTTCTCCGCGCTCGTCCAGAAGGGCATCGGCGACGCCGACCGCCGCGTCATCCAGTCCATCCCCCAGGCGCTCGCTACCACCAGCCGCGTCTGCTCCAGCGTCAACGTCGCCAGCCTGCGCGCCGGCATCAACATGGACGCCGTACTCATGGCTGCGCAGACCATCATCGACGCCGCTAAGCTCACGGCCGACCAGGACTCCGTCGGCGCTTCCAAGTTTGTCTGCTTTGCCAATATGGTCGAGGACTCCCCGTTTATGGCGGGCGCCGTCCACGGCGGTGGCGAGGCCGACGCCGTCATCAACGTAGGCGTTTCGGGCCCCGGCGTTATGGCCGCAGCCCTGGAGACGCTACCCGATTCCGCATCGATGATGGAAGTCGCCGAGAAGATTAAGCAGACCGCCTTTAAGATCACCCGCGCCGGCGAGCTCATGAGCCGCGAGGCCGCCCATCGCCTGGGTGTCGAGAAGGGCATCGTCGACCTGTCGCTGGCCCCCACGCCTGCCATCGGCGACTCCGTTGCCCGCATCCTCGAGATCATCGGTGTTGGCACCTGCGGTGGCCCGGGCACGACCTGCGCGCTCGCCATGCTCAACGATGCCGTCAAGAAGGGCGGCGTCATGGCCAGCTCCAGCGTGGGCGGCCTCTCGGGCGCTTTTATCCCCGTGTCCGAGGACGCCGGCATGATCGCCGCCGTCGAGGCCGGCGCGCTTTCGCTCGAGAAACTCGAGGCTATGACCTGCGTATGCTCCGTCGGCCTGGACATGATCGCCATCCCCGGTGACACCCCGGTCGAGACCATCGCCGGCATCATCGCCGACGAGATGGCTATCGGCGTCATCAACAACAAGACCACGGCCGTCCGCGTGATTCCCGCCATTGGCAAGGGCGTGGGCGACTGCGTCGAGTACGGCGGCCTGTTTGGCCGTGCACCCATCATGCCGGTGAACCCCAACGCCGGCACCGTGCTTGCCCACCGCGGCGGACGCTTCCCGGCACCGCTGAACTCGCTCAAGAACTAGCTGAGGGGGACTGGCGAGGAGCCCCGGGGAGGGCAAATATATAAGGTCGCCTGCTCGGACAGTCCTGCTCGCACGGAGAGCACATTAAGTGCTCT
>CAJJVE010000355.1:0-1530 GCA_905196265.1 uncultured Collinsella sp.
CGACCTGCCACTTGGTGGCGCCCAGGCCATATGCGCCCCAACGGATATAGCGCGGAACGGCGCGGATTGCCTCCTCGGTGGTGCGCATGACGATAGGCAGCATCAGAAGTGCCAGTGCCAGGGCGGCCGAAACCATCGAAAGACCCAGGCCCATGGCCTCAACAAACAAGGCGTAACCAAAGAGGCCCATAACGATGGAAGGCACCGAGGCCAGAGCATCGGCAGCATAGCGGATGATGTCGACAATCTTGCCCTGCTTGGCGTATTCAGCCAGATAGACCGCAGCCAAGACGGCAACCGGCGTGCAGATGAGCATGGCGAGTGCCGTCACGTAGATAGTCGAGACGATCGTGGGCCAAATGCCGCCCTCGGCGTTTACGCCCTGCGGCCAGCCGAAGATAAAGTCGAGCGAGATATGTGGCAGGCCGTTAATGACCACGTAGGCGATGATGGCAAGCAACACCAGGGTGGTGATATAGGCCGCGGCGCGAAACACGCCGAGCATAATCTTGTTGGACAGGTCCTTGTTGATGCGGCCCTTCTTGCCATGGGAAAGGGCACGCTTGATGAGCTCGCGCGACGAGGTCGCATCGACCGTCGTGTCAACGGAATCGGACATAGCCTACCCCCTCTTCTTTGAAATCAGGCGAACGATACCCACCAGTGCAGCTGAGATGATAAACAGGACCACGCCCATGCCAAACAGAGCCGAGCGATGCAGGCCCGAGGAATAGCTCATGTCGAGTGCGATCTGGCTCGTGAGCGTCGAGATGGGGCTCGAGATGCTATCTGGAATGACCGGGGCGTTGCCCACGACCATCAGCACGGCCATGGTCTCACCGATGGCACGCCCCATACCCAAGACAATTGCATCGACAATGCCCAGCTTGGCTGCAGGCAGCACGACCTTGTAGATGGTCTGCCACTTGGTGGCACCCATGGCATAGGACGCCTCGCGAATGCCCATGGGGATGGAATTGAGGGCATCGATGGTGAGCGTCGTGATGGTGGGAACGATCATGATGGCGAGCACGAACCACGCCGTCAGCGCGCCAAAGCCAAGACCGCCGGTCAGCTGCGCGATAAACGGGCGGATGATGACCATGCCAAAGAAACCGTAGATGATGGAGGGGATGCCCGCCAGCAGGTCGACGGCGGGACTGATGAGCCTGCGCACGCGCTTGCTGGCAATCTCGACCAGATACACGGCCGTACCCACACCCAGGGGCACGCCCATGGCAAGCGCACCGACCGTCACCAGACCAGAGCCCGCCAGCAGTGACATAATGCCGTAGTGACCCTCGGAGGGCGCCCACGTAAAGCTAAAGAAGTCCGCCAGGCCGATGTCGGTAAAGACGGGCAGCGCCGAGTACGTGGTAAAGACAAAAATCAGGATGACGGTGACGACCGCCAAGAACGCGCAGGCAAAGAAGATCCACTGCAGCGCCTTCTCTTTGAGATAGGTGCTGCGTGACACCAGCGCCAACTCACGCTTTTTGGACGCCTGAGCCTCCTGCTCAATCTGGGGGG
>CAJJVE010000356.1:0-1529 GCA_905196265.1 uncultured Collinsella sp.
ATATAAACGCGCCGTGACCGGTGAAATAGCTGAGCACCAGCAGCAGCATCACCGGCTGGCCCAGGGCGGTATCGAGCGCCAGGACGATCGTTGCGATGGGAATGCCCAGGGTCAGGGCCGCCGAAGCGTCCGCGCCGGCCTGCATGGCAAGAGATACACCCAGGATAGTGCCGGAAATCGTATCGGGCGGGTTATACGCACCGACCGAGATGGCGCCGACCATGGCAAGCTCCATCGTGGCGCCCATGATCGTGCCGGTCACCATGTCGCCCATGACAAGGCCAACCAGAGGTCCGAGCACAATCGGGCGCTGGAGGTAGCTCGTACCGGTCAGCCACTCGGAATAGCCCAAAAGGGCAATAAGGAAAATCAGGATTGTCTTGATAACCATGATGGCCCCTAACCGATGACCTTCGCGGCGTCAGTCTTCGCATCTGCCGGAATCATTTGAATGAACAGCTCGTAGCCCTCGCCGAGCAGCTCTTTGACGTATGCCTCGTTTTCGGGCGTAAGGAACACGCTCGTCGAGACCTGGCGGGCATCCTCGCTAAAGGCAACATTGCCGAGGTTGATCTTCTTGACGCCCATCGCCTTGGCGACGGCACCGGCCTGCTGGATCGTCTCGCAAACTACGAAGAGCTTGTACTTATCGGTCACACCGCTCTGGAGCGCCTTGACGGCATCCTCGGTGTTTTTGACGACAACCTTGCAGCCCTCCGGTTTTGCAAGGGACAGGGCCTGCAGACGAAGCTTGTCATTGAGGACCGTGTCGCTTACCAACAGGATGCAGTCGGCACCCAGAGCCGAAGTCCAGCTAACGGCAACCTGGCCGTGCAGCAGTCGATAGTCCACGCGAATCATCTGAATCATGATGTGCTCCCTAGCGATTAAAACTCATCGAGTTCGGCCTGCCCCAGCAGGTCGTTGACGTACTTGACCTTGGTGTCGTCCGCCTCGACGATCTGGCGAATGGCCTCATCAATTGGGGTGGAGTCGGGCACGAACAGCAGCTGAATAAGGAGCGGCAGGTTCATATTGGTCACCAGGTGCGTGTTGGGACGCGTCTGGACGATCTTGGTGAACTCGTTGTTGACGCTGCCGCCGAACAGGTCAGTGCACACGACAACCTCGTCGTCCGCAGCAAACCCATCGAGAACCGCTGCGGCCTCCTTGGTCAGGTCCTCGTTTCCGTCGACATACATAGACAGCGCATGGACGTTTTCGCGCTCACCGGAGAGCAGCCCAATGCTCTCGACGATTCCAGACGCAAAATGAGCATGGGATGCAACGATAAACTGCCTCATTCGATTCCCCTTTCTTGCGAATTTCGGCATAAAAATGCCCGGGCGCATGCGCCCGGGCAGGGTGCTTCTTGATCAGTAGCTTATTTGTCACCGATTAGTAGTCGAACTGGTGATAGTAACGACGGTAGTTGAGGTTGTGCTTGGTGACCGTCTCGTAGTAAGCGGCAAGGCGATCGGTGATCAGCGAGGAGAGGATCCACGGAGACACGATGACGCGGAACTCAT
>CAJJVE010000357.1:0-1476 GCA_905196265.1 uncultured Collinsella sp.
CCTTCGTCTCCACCCTTGGATTTGATAAGCCGCTGACATTGTGTCGGCGGCTTTTTTTAAAAAGAAAGGGGCTATACCATGGCCGAGCTTGAGTCCCAACCACTGTCTGCCGAGGAGCGCGCCGAGTTGGAAGAGCTCCGCGCCGAGAAAGCTCGTCGCGAGGCCCAGGAAGAGGCACGCCGCGAGCGTGAGGAGCTGGCCGCCCTGCGCGCCGAGCGCGAGAAGGCCGAGGAGGCCGCTGCGAAGGCTGCATCCGAGCCCGCGCCCGCGCCCAAGCCCTCCACCGCGAAGCCCGCGCCCACTGCACCCAAACCTCAGCCTAAAAAGGCCGCTCGTCCCAAGCCCGTCGAGCCCAAACCGAGCCGTGACGAGATGACCTTTGCCCAGCGCATGGTCACCTCCAAGGAGCCTACGGGCGAGAACGAGATCCCCGGCATGGCTCCGGCTCAAAAAATCATCATCGTGCTCGCCCTCATCGCGTTTATCGTCTTTATGGGCTACACGCTTATGACCAGCATGGGCCTGGTTTAACCGACTTGCATTGGGCGTCATGCCCGCACGCCCGCTTTGCCCAACCCTCAACCTCTGCACAACGCATCCGAAAGGTCGCCCCATGGCTTTGACCGACATCTCGCATCCTACCGACATCGCAATGCTCACCGATCTGTACGAACTCACTATGGCCCAGGGCCTGTGGGAGAGCGGCAAGGCCAATGAGCAGGGCTGCTTTACGGCGTTTTACCGCGACCATCCCTTTGGCAGCGCGTATGCCGTCATGTGCGGCACCGCCGAGCTGCCCGAGCTTGTCGAGAACCTGCGCTTTACGCCCGAGGACATCGACTATCTAGCTTCGCTCCAGGCTCCGGCCGGCGGCGCGATGTTTAAGCCTGCATTCCTCGACTACCTGCGCAACTTCCGTGCGCACGTGAATATCGACGCCGTGCCCGAGGGCGAGCTCGTGTTTCCGCGCGAGCCCATGGTGCGCGTCACCGGCCCGTCGCTGGAGTGTCAGCTGCTCGAGACCGCGCTGCTCAACATCGTCGGCTTCCAGACGCTTGTTGCCACCAAGACGGCACGTGTGGTACTGGCCGCCGATGGTCGACCCGTCGCCGAGTTTGGCCTGCGCCGTGCCCAGGGTCCCGATGGCGGCCTGGCCGTCGCGCGCGCGAGCTACGTTGCCGGCTGTTCCTCTACGTCTAATGTGCTCGCCGGTCGCCGCTACGGTATTCCCGTCTTTGGCACGCATGCGCACAGCTGGGTGATGAGCTTCGATTCCGAGCTCGAGGCCTTCCGCGCCTTTGCCAAGTCGAGCCCCAAGAACTGCACGCTGCTTATCGACACCTACGACGTGCGTGAGGGCTGCGAGCATGCCATTACGGTTGCCAAGGAGATGGAGGCGGCGGGCGAGCGCCTGTCGGCTATTCGCATCGACTCGGGCGACCTGGCTAAGTTGTCCAAGTATGTCCGCGGCCGTTT
>CAJJVE010000358.1:0-1472 GCA_905196265.1 uncultured Collinsella sp.
CATTCAAACGGAGGATTGCCACGATATAGATCTTGAGCGCTTGCTTGAGCTGTTCCTCGTTGGCGCACTCGTTGGGGCCGTGCATCTGGCCGCCCCATGCGGGCAGCTCCAGGCCGGTTTCCTCGGGGCCAAATGAGACGGCGCGGGCAAAGTTGCGTGCGTACGTGCCACCGCCCATGGCGAAGGGCTCGGCGTGCTTACCCGTAAACTCGTTATAAGTGTCAATCAGCGCCTTCACGGCCGGATCGTCAGCAGAGACCGAGAACGGCACCTTGGTACGACCCACGCGATACGTCACACCAAAGCGGCCCACGAGCGGCTCGAGCTGCTCGCAGATGGTATCGGCGCTCGTGCTGTCGGGGAAACGCACGTCGATGACCTGCTCAATGTGGCCATCCGCCACGCGGATGACGCCGGGGTTGCAGGTGAGCGGGCCAAACGCGGGGCTCGTCGCGTCGATACCCAGGCCGCGGCCATAGGCGTCCGCATGCACAAAGGCCAGAAACTTGACAAACTCGTGCTCGGCAGGCGTCAGCAGGCGCCTGTCGCGCGCACCAAACGCGTCCTCGGCCTCGCGCAGGTACGTCACGATCAGGCCGACGGCATTGATCGTTCCCTCAGGCATCGAGGCATGACCGCCAATGCCGTGGGCGAAAATCTGCGCATGCCCGTTATCGAGTGCCGTAATCTCCAGGCGGTCGGCGTTCTCAACGGGCGCCGGCAGCTCATCGGCGGCAATCGCAAGCTCGCAGGTAGACTGCGACGGAATGGCGTTGCTCGCCTCGGCACCGCTCCACGACACAATACGCCCGCCATCGATCCTAGAGCTCACAAACGTCGCCCCAAACTGGCCCTTCTCGGCATTGCAGACCGGGAACTCAGCATCGGGCGTAAACAGAAAGTCGGGGTCTGCGTAGTTCTCCAGATAATGGTGAACGTCGGACATGCCCACTTCCTCATCGCAGCCCAGCAGCGCGCGGAAGGTATAGCGCGGGGTAATACCGTGCTTGAGCAGATAGGCGCCAGCGTAGAGCGACAGCACCGCCGGGCCCTTGTCGTCGATCACGCCGCGGCCGAGCAGCCAGCCCTCGCGACGCTCCATCGCAAACGGGTCGCTCGTCTGGTAGCCGAGCTTCTGCGCAATGCCGAGCGCGCAATCGAGCGCGTCACGGACCGGGCGGCCAAACGGCGCGCCGGGCTCTGCATCGGCAGAAACTGCCACGGACGGATAGCTCACCAGCTGCTCGATATCGGCGACGACATCTTCCCAGACCTCGTCGACATACTCAGCGACGCTCTGCTCCACCTGATTCATGGACTGCCTCCTTACCAATGAGCGGCGAGCGTGCCCGCCCCTCACATCACGTCATTAGATAGCGAAAAGTTTAGCAAGCTCGGCCACCGAGTGCACCACCGCATCGGCGCCCGAGGCCTCGAGCTCCCCCGGCGCCGCCGCACCCGAATAGATGCCG
>CAJJVE010000359.1:0-1457 GCA_905196265.1 uncultured Collinsella sp.
TTTTGATAAGGTCCAGGCCAAAGATGATCAGGATGACGGCACTTGCCGCAGAGAGCATGATGCCGGCGACGATAAGGCCGACTGCGACGAGCGTGTTGTTGCCGAGCTTGGCGGCGGCGTTGCCGTTAATGAGCGCGGTGATGACCTGCCACATAAAGGCGGCGACCGACGGGAGTGTGCCCACGCCGGACAGGATGCACAGGACGGCGTACACCTTAATGATGAGGGGAATCTTCTTGACCTCCGTGGCGCTGGGGACGCTGGGGTCGAGTTCGTTTCGATCCATACAGAACCTTTCTCGCTTTGTCCTAGGTTACAAGGATACGCCGCCGACCTGCCAAAAGACAGGACGAACGTCCCAATTGCAACTTTGTAATCCCCAACGGTGGGCGCGGCGGCCATCTGGGGGCGCGGGCGCTTGCACTGGACAGACCGATAAAATGTTTGGCCGCAAAACGGATTATTAGCTCGGTGGGCTTTTAAAAAGCGCTGCTCATGCGCTGGGGAGCGCGTCGCGCCGTGCGTATAATAAGGCGGGTAACGCCAAAATACGAGGCTCTGAGGGGATGCCATGTCTCAAGAAACCATCCGCGCGGCCGAGCGTGCCGCGGGACAGGTGAACGCCATGTCGACGTATGATCCGGACTCTGACCAGCTGCATGAGGAATGCGGCGTATTTGGTGTCTGGGCGCCCGATCGCGACGTGGCTCGACTGACGTACTTTGGCCTGCGTGCACTGCAGCACCGTGGCCAAGAATCGGCGGGAATCGCTGTTGGTGACGGCGGTACGGTTATGGTCCGCAAGGATCTGGGCCTGCTCGACCGCGTGTTCTCCAATGCCGACTTGTCGACGCTCTCCGGTCAGCTGGCCGTGGGTCATGTGCGTTACGGCACCGCCGGCGCCAAGAGCTGGGAAGCCTCTCAGCCGCACCTCTCTACCATCAATAGCGTCATTATCGCGCTCGCGCACAACGGCACCCTCGTCAACACCGACGAGCTGCGCCGCCAGCTGATCGAGCTGGGCGTGCCGTTCCTCTCCAACTCGGATTCCGAGGTCGCGACTAAACTCATCGGCTACTTTACTCAGCGTACAGGCCATCTGCGCGAGGGCATTCGCAAGACCATGGAGCTCGTGCGCGGCGGCTACGCCATGACGCTCATCAACGAGCAGGCGCTTTACGCATTCCGCGATCCGCACGGCATTCGCCCGCTCGTGCTGGGCAAGCTGGTGGATGAGGGCCTGGACCAGGCCGATGCCGCATCCGTTTCGCAGCTGCCGTCGCAGGACGGCGCCGCGACGGTCGACGCCACCACCCATGTCACGCGCGCCGGCGGCTGGGTCGTCGCCTCCGAGACCTGCGCTCTCGATATCGTGGGCGCCGAGTACGTCCGCGACGTCCGTCCCGGTGAGATTTTGCGCATCAGCGCCGAGGGCCTTGTGTCCGAGCAGGGCGTGC
>CAJJVE010000360.1:0-1447 GCA_905196265.1 uncultured Collinsella sp.
CCGACCGCGGTGCGCGCGAGTCGATGGAGCTTACCTTTGGCGACGAGGGCATTACCTTTGAGGAATCGCTGACCGCGGCGCCCGAAAATGCCGGCGCTATTGGCGACCGTGTGCGCGTGGCAGCGGCGGATTCCGCCGATCGTGCCGCACGCCAGGAGGCCCATGCTTCCATTCGCGAGCGTCGCGCCGACGCGCTCAACGCCCGCTCGCTCGAGGCGGGCGCCGCGCAGGCTGCCGCCGGAGCCGCTGTGCCCAC
This sequence comes from uncultured Collinsella sp., assembly GCA_905196265.1. Classification (GTDB taxonomy): domain Bacteria; phylum Actinomycetota; class Coriobacteriia; order Coriobacteriales; family Coriobacteriaceae; genus Collinsella. The sequence goes on from CAJJVE010000360.1 coordinate 257, forward strand.
CATCTCGCGCGGGCGTGTGACCTTTGTGGACGCGGCCCTGCCGCAGGGCGTGGTGGTGCCCGACGCCAATTTGGCCGTGTTCTCGATCGCCGACCTCAACGCCCGCATGGATGCCAACCGCGCGCGTAGCCGCCGCAAGGTTGACATTACACAGATTACCTTCCCGTTTAAGCCGGGTGACTACGTCGTTCATGCCACCCACGGCATCGCGCTCTTTAGCGAGATTGCGCGCCAGGAAGTGGGCGGCAAGGAACGCGACTACTTTTTGCTGGAATATGCCGATGGCGACAAGCTCTACGTGCCGTTGGAGCAGGTCGACCGCATCACGCGCTACGTTGGCCCCGACGGTGACAAGCCGCGTCTGACCAGGCTCAACACCGCCGACTGGACGCGGGCTACCAACAAGGCGCGCAAGAATGCCAAAAAGCTGGCGTTTGACCTGGTCGACCTCTATACGCGCCGCTCGTCGATTACCGGTATCGCCTGTCCGCCCGATACGCCCGAGCAGATCGAGATGGAGGAGAGCTTCCCCTACGACGAGACGCGTGACCAGCTGGAGGCTATCGCCGACATCAAGGCCGACATGGAGGCGCCCAAGCCCATGGACCGCCTGCTGTGCGGCGACGTGGGCTTTGGCAAGACCGAGGTCGCCCTGCGCGCGGCCTTTAAGTGCGTGGACTCCGGCCGCCAGGTCATGGTGCTCTGCCCCACGACCATTCTGGCCCAACAGCACTACGAGACCTTCTTTGAGCGCTTTGCCCCGTTTGGTTTGGAGGTTGAGGTGCTCAGCCGCTTCCGCACTCCGGCGCAGCAAAAGCGCGCGCTTAAGGCGTTTGCCGAGGGCAAGATTGATGTGCTCATCGGCACGCACCGCTTGCTTTCTGCCGATGTGAACCCCAAGAACCTGGGCATGGTGATCATCGACGAAGAGCAGCGCTTTGGTGTGCAGCACAAGGAGCAGCTCAAAAACCTGCGCGAGCAAATCGACGTGCTCACGCTCTCGGCAACGCCTATTCCGCGAACCATGCAGATGGCAACGAGCGGCGTGCGCGACATGAGCCTGATCACCACACCGCCGACCGGGCGTCGTCCCGTGATCGTGCACGTGGGGGAGTACGACCCCGACGTGGTGAGTGCGGCGATTCGCCTGGAGGTGGGCCGCGGCGGTCAGGTGTATTACGTGTCCAACCG
>CAJJVE010000361.1:0-1445 GCA_905196265.1 uncultured Collinsella sp.
TGCAGCAGGGGCTCTCAATGTTTTTATGTCCTGCTCATATCGTCTCTGCCGGCAGCCGGGGACAGTCCTTGCGGCGTCCCGCGAAGAGTGTCCCCAACGACTAGTCATTTAAGAACGTCCCCAACGACTAGTCGTTTAAGAACGTCCCCAATGACTAGGCGAGGGCGGCCATGATGGTGCGGGCGACGCCGTCGTGGTCGTTGTCGTATTCGGTGATGGCGTCGGCGGCCTTGCGGTCTTCGGGCTCGGCGTTGATCATGGCCATGCCATGGCCCGCTGCCTGCAGCATGGGGATGTCGTTGATGTTGTCGCCGAACGCCCAGGCGTCGGCGAGACGCTCGCCAAGATGCTCGCATAGCCACGCGAGGGCCGTTCCCTTGGTTGCGCCCTCGCCCATGACCTCGATATTCATGGCGTACGAACGCGTGACCTCAATGCCTCCGAGCGTGTCGAGCTCCGCTGCGATGGCGTCGCGATCGGCCGGGTCGTGCCAGTACATGGCGATGCGTTCGAGTGTCTCGACCTCGTCGATCTTGCTGTCGATATCCATGTCGATCGGTGTTCGTGTGCGCTTGAGCGAAGCCGCGATGTGGGGGTCGCCGCCGCAGAATTCGTCCAGGCGCGTGTAGAGCGAGCGGGGGAGGAAGCACTGCCCGTCCGCGAAGATATCGAAGGTGACGTCATGGCCGGCGGCAATGCTATGGATGCGGTGGGCGATGGCGCGGTCGAGCGGTCGGCTCAAAATGCGCGTAGCGCGTGAGGTATCGGTGGGCGTACCGTCGTCGAGCTGCCAGACGCTGGCACCGTTGGCACAGACCGCGTAGTGTACGGCGGGATGGGCGAGGATGGGCTCAAAGATGCCCGACAGCGGACGTCCCGTGCACGGTACAAACTCAATGCCGCGGCGTGCGAGCTCGTCGAGCATCGCCCAGGTGGCGTCGCTCATCTGCTTGTCACTCGTCAACAGCGTTCCATCCATATCGGAAAACACAATCATTTGATGCAGCCCTTTCTGCTGGCATAAAAAGCGTGGCCGAGGGCGGTGATGCCCTGGCCACGCTCGGGTTCTATAACGGTCCGTGTCCTAGCGATCGGCGAGCGGCTTGTACTCCAGCGGCTCGATCACCGGACGGTATGCCGGGCGGATGATGCGATGCGCGCAGAAGAGCTCTTCCATGCGGTGTGCCGACCAGCCGGCCATGCGGGCGACGGCGAACAGCGGCGTAAAGAGCGTTTCGGGCACGCCGAGCATCTTGTAGATAAAGCCCGTGTACAGGTCGATGTTGGCGCAGATGGGCTTGGTCATGCCGTGATCGCGCATCACTTGCGGGGCCAGGCGCTCGATGCGCTCGATGAGCGCGAACTCCTCGCCCAGGTCCTTCTTGGCGGCAAGCGTGCGCGCGTAACGGCGGCACACCTCGGCGCGCGGGTCGCTCAGCGTGTAG
>CAJJVE010000362.1:0-1444 GCA_905196265.1 uncultured Collinsella sp.
GGCCCTACGCGCTGCGGCGCAAGAGCCCAATCCGGAAGACATCACCAGCAACACGCAGTGGTCGGTCGTCTTTGACAATACCGAACCCGCCGCCGCTATTACGCTGCGCCGCCACTGGGGCGACGTCGACGCCTTCGCGCTGTAAGGAGCTGGCACCGTCGTCCTTGTGCTCGCCTGACGTTGCTTACATTTCCATACGCTTGAGCTAACACGTTTTACCCCCGCATCAACAGTGTGCGGGGGTAAACTTATGCGCATGTTATAACTTGCCCGGAAGGATTCACCATGCTTAGGATCGGTCTTCTTACTAGTGGCGGCGACTGCCAGGCGCTCAACGCCACCATGCGCGGCATTGTCAAAACGCTTATGACCAATAGCGAAGAGCCTATCGAGATTTATGGCTTTGAGGACGGATATCAGGGCCTTATCTACAGCAGGTTCCGTGTCATGACGCCCGCCGATTTTAGCGGTATCCTCACCCGCGGCGGCACTATTCTGGGCACGAGCCGCACGCCGTTCAAGCGCCTGAACATTCCCGAGGCCGACGGCGTCGAGAAGGTACCCGCGATGGTCCACACCTATCACAAGTTGCAGCTCGACTGCCTGTTTATGCTGGGCGGCAACGGCTCCACCAAGACCGCCAACCGCCTGCGCGAAGAGGGCCTCAACGTTATCGCCCTGCCCAAGACCATCGATAACGACACCTGGGGCACCGAGTTGACGTTTGGCTTTACGAGCGCCATCGACGTCGCCACCAAGTGCATCGACGACATTCACACCACCGCTTCGAGCCATGGGCGCGTGTTCGTTATCGAGATCATGGGCCACAAGGTTGGCTGGATCCCGCTGTATGCCGGCGTCGCGGGCGGTGCGGACGTCATCCTGATCCCCGAAATCCCCTACGACATGGACAACGTCATCAAGACCATCGAGCATCGCATGGAGACCGGCAGCCGCTTTACCATCGTGGCCGTCGCCGAGGGCGCTATCTCCAAGGAGGACGCGGCGCTGTCCAAGAAGGAGTACAAGAAGAAGCTCGCCGAGCGCACGAGCCCGTCAATCGTGTACGACATCGCCAAGGAGATCGAGGCCAAGACCGGTCGCGAGACCCGCGTCGCCATCCCCGGCCACACGCAGCGCGGCGGTCAGCCCGACGCCCAGGACCGCATCTTTGCGAGGCAGCGCTCGGCTGCCTGCGCGGCGAGTTTGGCTACATGATCGCCCTGCGTGACGGCAAGATGTGCCACATGCCGCTCGAGGATGTCGCCGGCAAGCTCAAGTTTGTCGACCCCCAGAGCGATCTGGTGCGCGAGGCCAAGGCGTTGGGCATCAGCTTCGGCGACGAATAGCCTCGGCTGGAACCGCCCCCATCGGAGGCCCCAGGGCTTACCTCCCAAATCGTCCTCGGACATGTCAGGACCCCGCCGTGCGCTTCGCGCGGCGG
>CAJJVE010000363.1:0-1438 GCA_905196265.1 uncultured Collinsella sp.
CCGGGTTGCGCTCGGCGGATTCCGATTTTTGCCCGCACTTCCGGAAATCGGATGTTTTAACAGCGGTATACGACCTTGAAGATGATCACTATGCGAAGCTGGCCGACCCAAGGACAATTGAATAATGTACGTATTGAGGTTTCTGTGGCTACCATGTTATTTGCAATAGCAAAGAGACCAATCAACAAACAGGGGTGCCGCGGCCAACGCCGGGGCACCCCGTCTCAAAACCTATATTGCTTAATCTTGATCACTTAGGTGCTTGGAGTAATGCAAGGATAACAGCAACGACAATGCACGCGACACCTATCCCGAGCGGAAGCCACGCCTTCTTTTCCCTGTCTTTAACAAGGAAGGTCTCGATCGCGAATGCAAGAACCAGAAAACCGCCAATAATCAGCAGGTCGAGTGCAACAAATCTGACGGTTGTAATATCGGAAGAAAGGCCTCCGACGTTGACATTTACAAGCGTAAAGATCGCGGCAAAGATGGCAAAGAGGGCCAGAACGTTGCCATAGATACGAGACTCAATGTGGGCGACTTCCTCCTTTTTGTCCTCGACCTTTTTAAGTTCCCCGGCATAGACGTCGGAATAATCTGCAAGTCCGTTAAAGTTGAGCTCATCAGAGAAAGCGCCGTGGTAAGGATGGGCCACCATGCCGTCAACGTGCTGAAAGGCAACCTGGGCGATGCCCTTAGACTTATCGAGCGTAATAGTGCTACCGCTTACGTTTGTAACACGATAGAACAGCCGTGTTCCATGCCCAGGGAAATATAGCGGCGCATCCAAAGACAGCCCCTGGCGAATGCGCGAATTGCGCAGAAGCACGCTCGCGGTCAAATCGTTTGGCAACGCAACACATTCAACGCAAGAGACGAATGTCGAATCTCCGGGGCCAAGCTCTACCTCGGATTGCTTGCTTTCGTTGATATAGAATCCCTCGGTGCGCAAGTCATACGTAACCTGTCCGATGTTCGAAGCATCGGCATTGAGAAGCACCTTGCTGTCGATTAGCTCCTGAATCTTAGTATCGCTCAAGTACATACGAACCACTTCCTTAGGCCTCCGAGTATAGCACCAAGGCATAGCAACAGTGACTGCCCCCAAAGGGGACATAGGGGAAGTGAGCTTAGTTGGATACCGGATATCGGCCTAAACTATATCTAGCTGAGGATTTGTTGCTAGAGATCGGTTTGGGCTTGACGGTTCGATTCTCTCTTCGCTTCTGGAAATCGAGCGTTTTAGCAGCGAATCGCGGCGCATAGGAGCGCTATCCCGAGTAAGAAAAGCGTTAGGGATGCGGCGATCCAGCAGTTATCACCTGTCTTGGGGAGCGAGGCGGTCGTCGCGCTGGCGTGCGCGTCGGGCAGCCAGGCGTGAAAGGGAAACTGAGCACTTTTAATCGCCAGCCCCAGAGTCATCAGCAGTGCCGAAGCT
>CAJJVE010000364.1:0-1435 GCA_905196265.1 uncultured Collinsella sp.
TTGGCAAAACCGCGTAACTACAAATCTCCGCCGGCGCCCAAAAGCTTGCGCATGACTTGCTCGGGGTTGACTGAGCCGTCGCGCGGGGCCAGGGCGGTGATCTTCTTTTGCATCTTGTACTCGTGCAGCTCGTCCTCGAGCTGGCGCACGCGGGCGCGGAGCTTCTCGTTCTCGCGATCGCGCTCCTCGGCACGCTCCTTCATATCGAGGATGCGCACCACGCCGGCGAGGTTGATGCCCTCGTCGGTCAGTTGGTTGATAAGCTCCAGACGCTCAATATCGGCACGCGAGTACAGGCGCGTGTTACCGCCCGAGCGCTGGGGGTTCACCAGGCCCTTGGACTCGTAGACGCGCAGAGTCTGCGGATGCATGCCGGTCAGCTCGGCCGCCACGCTGATCATGTACAGCGGTTTGTTCCTATTGTCCTCGGCCATGCTACCTGACCCCTTTCCGTCTCGTTATCGTCCATCATAAGCCCGCGGGCGCGGGCGTGCGCCACGACCGCCCTAGAACGTCGCCTTGTAACGGTTGACCTTCTCGCGATAATCGCGCGTGTCGGCCTCGCGCAGCTTGGTCATGGCATCGCGCTCATCGTCGGACAGGTTCGAGGGAACCTGCACCTTGATCTCGACGAGCAGCGCACCCGTGCGGCCACGGTGCTTAACGTCGGGCGCCCCCATTTCCTTAAAGCGGAACTTCTTGCCCGTCTGGGTGCCAGCGGGCACCTTCAGACGAACCGTCGCGCCGCCGGGCGTGGGCACATCAACCGTGCAGCCGAGCGCCGCCTCGTAGACCGAGATCGGCACCTCCATGGTCACGTCGGCACCCTTGCGCTTAAACAGCGGATGCTCCTCCACGTGCGTGGTCACGACCAGGTCGCCGCGCTCGCCGCCGGCAACGCCGTACTCGCCACGACGCTTGTAGCGCAGTTTGCCGCCGTCGACCGCACCCGCAGGCACCGAGACCGTAATGGTCTGCTGCTCGCCCGTCGAGGGAATGCGGTAGGTAACCTTGTGCGTCACGCCGCGAAACGCGTCCTCGGCCGTCACATCGACGGTCAGCGACAGGTCGCCGCCCTTGCGTGCGCGGTTGCGGCCCGCGCCCGCACCGGCAGCACCCGCGGCACCGGCAAAGCCCGAGCCCCAGTCGCTGCCCCAGGCGCCGTTGCCGCTGAAGATGCTGTCGAAGATATCGCCCCAACCGCTCGCGCCGGCACCGGCGCCGTAGCCACCGCTATACGCGCCGCCCGCGCCCGGCATGCCGCCGAACATGAGCATCTGGTCGTACTCTTTGCGCTTCTTCTCGTCCGAAAGCGTCTCGTAGGCCTCACTAATCTCCTTAAACTTGGCCTCGTCGCCGCCGGCATCGGGGTGATATTTTTGCGCGAGCTTGCGAAACGCGCTCTTGATCTCTTTGTCGGAGGCGCTCTTGGATA
>CAJJVE010000365.1:0-1415 GCA_905196265.1 uncultured Collinsella sp.
GCCGTCGTGCGTATCGACCGTGTTGACGGCGTGGTGCCCGAAGGACTCGATCGCGAGTTTGTGGCCCGCGTGATTGACGCCGCATTTGCTCAGCGTCGCAAGACCATCCGCAATTCCATGAGCGCCAACGGCTTTGCCAAGGACGTGCTCGATGCCGCCTTTGAGGCTTGCGGTATCTCACCCACCACGCGCGCCGAGACGCTCGATGTTGCTGACTTTGTCCGCCTGGCCCAGGAGCTAATCCATGACGCCTAATGCCGAACGCGTGACGTTTACCAAGAAAAAGAAGACGGTTGCCTGCCCCGTGCCCTTGGCACCGCTTGCCGACACGCATGCGCATCTGCTTTCGTTTTGGGGCAAAGAAGTGCCCGAGACGCTCGTGCGCGCGAAAGCCGCGGGCGTCGACCTGTTGGTGACGATGCTCGACCCCATCGCCGACAAGCGCAGCGTGACGGACTATAGCGACTGGCTGGTGCGCGAAATTCTACCGATGCGGGATATTCCGCAGATCAAGTATCTCGCTGGCGTTCATCCCTATGGCGCGCCGGATTATACCGACGACATTCACGCGCAGGTCGTTGCCGCGCTCGATAATCCTTTGTGCGCCGGTATCGGCGAGATCGGCCTGGACTACCACATGGATTACGATGACGACATCGCGCCGGCGCCCCATAGCGTGCAGATTGATTGCATGGCACGTCAGCTCGAAGTTGCCGTGCGCCGCAATGTGCCGGTGGAGCTGCACCTGCGGCACGAGGACTCGGATGGGGAGCGCACTTCGCACGTTGATGCGTACAACGTGCTGCGCGAGGTAGGTGTGCCTCAGGCCGGTTGCGTGCTGCACTGCTTTGGCGAGGATCGAGCCACGATGGAGCGCTTTGTGGGTTTGGGCTGCTATATCGCCTATGGCGGCGCGGCCACCTTTAAGCGCAACGACGACGTGCGCGAGGCATTTGCGGCGACCCCGCTCGATCGCATTTTGTTCGAGACGGATTGTCCCTATATGGCGCCGGAGCCCATTCGTGGTCTTGAGTGCGAGCCGGCAATGATTTCTATCACGGCAAACACGCTGGTCAACGACCGTGTCGATCGTACCGGCGAGGATGCTGAGGCAATCGCGCGAGCAGCTTGGGAAAATGCCTGCAAACTTTTTCAAAAATAGTTCTTGCGTTCGCGATGGTGCTCCGTTATTCTAATTCCTGCACGCGGGCGTGGCGGAATTGGCAGACGCGTACGGTTCAGGTCCGTATGGGGGCAACCCCATGAAGGTTCAAGTCCTTTCGCCCGCACCATTAAATGAAAGAGCTCCCAGTAATGGGGGCTTTTTTGTTATGGGCCCATCGCGGGGACTTGAACCTGCGAAGGAGCGAGCGCCAAGAAAACGCGGAGCGTTTTCAGCGAGCTGGCGAGGACGC
>CAJJVE010000366.1:0-1392 GCA_905196265.1 uncultured Collinsella sp.
CCGAGGAGCTTGCCCGCGACGGCGTGGCGTAGGCGCTGACGCGACGGGGCGACAGCTTCATCGAATGATGTCGCCCCATGCAAAAAGCCGAGGTCTCAACACGAGGCCTCGGCTTTTATTTTGTCCTATGGTGTAGCGGCTAGGAGCGCGTCTCCATCTTGGCGTGGCACTTGGGGCAGGTGACGCGGATCTTGCCCTTGCCCTTGGGGACGGACAGCATCTGGCCGCAGTTGGGGCACTTGAGGTAGGCCGTGGTCTTGCGACCCTTCCACATCTTCTTGGCCGTTCGCTTGGCGCGCTCAAAGTCCTCCTTGCTGGTACCAGCGGCACGCGAAGCGTTTGCGGCCGCAGTCCCGCCGCCCAAGCTAGCGACGAACTTGCCTAGGCCGGGGACGTTTGCGGTCGCCGTAACAAAGGCGTCGTTCTCCTTGCGGCGCGCGTCGATGTTTTTGGACAGGCCGCGCAGCACGCCAATCACGATAACGGCGATGGCGATCCAGCTGAGCCACTGAATACGGGCCATCGATCCGATCATCGCGATGACGATTCCAGCAAAGCCCATCACGATGGTGAGCTCGTCGGCGCCGTTGCGACCCTTCATAAAGTCATTCATGCAGAACTGCCTTTCATTTCGCTGTGCTGCACGCTTTTATACCCCTTTTGGTGCATTGGGGACAGGTTAATCTGCACCAAGGTGGTGCAAACGTACCTGTCCCCCTTGCACCAATTACTTGGCGAGCTTGTCGACGACGCGCTCTATCTCGGCGAGCTTGGCGGCTTTGAGCTCCTCGTCGCCCGATTCGATGGCCGAGGCGACGCAGCCCTCGATGTGTGCCTTCAACACATCGGCGTTGATGCGGGCGATGAGCGCCTGCGTGGCCATGAGCTGCGTGGAGATGTCGACGCAGTAACGGTCCTCCTCCACCATCCGCAGGATGCCGTCGATTTGCCCACGTGCCGTTTTGAGCATGCGGGTCACCGATTTATGGTCTGCCATCATGGCGGGTCCTCGTTTCTGGTCGATTTTCCGGATGCCCCCGTCAGTTGCGGTGAAATAGTTCTTGTTTGCAGGCTTGAAGCGCTAAAACAGGAACTATTTCACCGCAACTTCTGAGGATTGAGTAGGCGGCGTCTGCTACGCGGCGGTCACGGACAGGGCGTGGAACTTCTCGCCCGCGCCCTCGACGGCGGCGGCGAGCTGCTCGGCGGTCACGGTGTCGGCGCACTCTACCTGGACGGTCTGGGTCTCGTGATCGGCGTCGGCATCGGTCACGCCTACTACGTTGAGCAGCGCGGTCTCGACAGTAGCGTCGCAGTGGCCGCACATAAGGCCCGAAGTCTTGATTGTGTAACGCATGGGTGTACTCCTTATCGATTGAGATTATCTGACAG
>CAJJVE010000367.1:0-1386 GCA_905196265.1 uncultured Collinsella sp.
CCTAGCCGATGATGCAGAATGATGGGCCGCCTCGGAAGAATCGGGAACCCCGAGCTGGGAGGTTCCCGTCTTCGTGCGATTGCCGCGCGTTTTGCACTGTCTGCTCACTGCCATTCACCTGTACCCTCGTCACAACAACGTACCCGCATATTGTAGCGATTAGTTCAGAACAAATTCACTAAACGTTCACTGGGAGGATGCTGAGGGGTATTGGCGTAGTGGTCTACCGGCTAGGGGAAAATTATTCGTTGAGGAACGGTCCGGCCATGTAGATGGGCAAGTAGGTGATTCGCCCCCTCCGTGCTGGCGTGCGCAGGCCGAGCACATCGAGCGCGGTTTGCGTTTTGCGTAGGGGCGATTCGGTCAGTAGACTGACATCGTTGTAGAAAAGTTTGAACAAGTTCCGTTTCTTGCATATTTCGAGAGGCGTACATGGTTCGTCCACGTTATAGGCCGCGATGGTGACGCCCGCCCCGACAAGCCAGTCGAGGTCAGACGCTAATAACCGGTAAGCAGGATTAGATATTCTGCTTACACAAGTACTTGAAGAGCCAAAGCTATTCTTTCCATGGCCCATAATAGAGAGTGCCGGATTTTGGCCTAGACGATTCTTGAAGATAGTTCGCAAATCCATCGCATAGGTGGCTCAATCTTTTGCCATGAGGCTTCAGGAGGCTAAACGACAGCTTAAGAATCATTTACTGAGCGAGGTTGCCGATGAAGTAAATGCTAGGCGTGAAGAAAAGCAAGAGTCGGAGGAGCAAGCTGTTGTTATCAAAGGAACAGATGCTGATCAATCCGGACAAACCATTAAAGGATTAGAGAAACGCATTGAAGGCAACCGACAACTCCTTGAGCAGACTCATAGCGGTGTCACAATGCTCAATCGGTATATTACTTCGTTCTTGGGGGCGCGATGAGATTGGATTTTGCTCGCGTGCTAATGGAGAGAGCGGACTTCTTAGAGGCTTCTGCTGCTTTCGTGGGTTAGATCGTGGGTTGTGGTAGTCGGATGTCGAGTCCACCGCATCGGAGCATGATCAGGGCGATGAGGTTGGTGACGCGGTGGAAGCCGTAGGCCATGCGGATGGTGGCCTTGATCCTGTTGTTGAAGGCCTCGAGCCTGGCGCTGGAGTAGCCCGGTTCGATGGTGCGTGGGATGTCGGGGCGGCGTCTCCTGATTTTTTTTTGGAAAGCTCGACGATCTCGGGGATGCGGCTATGCGAGGCCCGGAACACCCAGCGGTTCAGCTCTCCCCCGGCCCGGTCGAGGGGGGAGCCCGAGCAGGCGCAGCGGTTCCTCGAGCCGCCATGAACGGTAGAGCTGGCCCTTGGGGTCCGTGCGTCGCGGGCTTTCGAGGTGCGCTGCCGGCTCCAGCGCGAACGG
>CAJJVE010000368.1:0-1377 GCA_905196265.1 uncultured Collinsella sp.
TCTGCCGTTACCTCAATAGCGACTTCGATCTCGGGCTCGGGCTCCGGAGCGACTTTGGCCACGGGCTCGGGCTCGGCGCGCTTAACGTGCTTGGGGCGCACGGCCTTGAGGTCCTTCTCGCCGCGTTTTTTCTTTTTGTAGGACTGCTTGGCTCCCTTGGCTGCCTTGGGCTTGTCCTCGCCTTTGGCAAGGGCGGCATCCCAGGTATCGTTGGCGATGACGGTGGCATACAGGCGACCGCCCTTAAAGACGGTCAGCTTAATGAAGTCGTCGAGCTCCTCGAGCAGCTCGCGCGTGGACTCAAAGCCCAGGTCATAAGCGGCCATGTCACCAGCGGCGAGTGCCTCCTCGACCTGCGTCATAAACGTTTGCTTGCCGCACCCAATCGCATCGCGCAGCAGGCGATACAGATAGATGTGGTTGCCCAGTGATAGCGTGGGCGTAACTATTGTCTTGCTCATGGCAAATCTCCTCTTTACACACCAAAGCATCTTACCATCGCACGGGGCTTGCCATCTCGTCGCCCAAGGTAAACGGGCGCGACCGTTGCCGGTTCGCGCCCGTTATGCAGGTCGGTTATCTATGAGAGGCAATCGTACTTAGTTGCCCGACGTCGTGCCCTGGCTTGAGCTGTCAGATGCCGTGCCGGACGCGGTGCCGCTCGAGCTGTTGGTATTGCTGCTGTCGGTAGATTCCGTGCCCGATGTATTGCCGCTCGTCTGGTCGCCCGTGCTCGGCTGAGAGCCGTCGGTCGTTTGGCTTGAGTCGGTCGTGCCGGATTGCGTGTCGCTGCTGTTCGTAGAGGAATCGGCGCCCTGCGATTGATCGGGGGTGTTCGAGGACGAGTCGGTGGATGCGGAGGTGCCCTGCGGGTCGTCCTGCTGGCTTTGCGATTGGCCGGAGCTATCCGCGTCGTGCTCGGTCGTACGGGACGAAAGGATTGGCTCGGGACGCTCGCCCAGACCCTCACCGGCGGTGGTGATAAGGATGGCGCCGGCGCAGGCGATGACCGCGACGATGGCGATGGCGATTGAGAAGACGATGACCTTCTTTTGCGTCTGGCTGCGCTCTGCCGCCGCCTTGGCGCGCAGGCTGTCGGGAGCGACGCGCGCCGTGGTCGCGCGCCCCGCAATCTGGCGCATCTCCTGCGTAGTCGCGGCGCCGCCCAGGTGCTCCTCGGCATTAAATTCAACGGGCTCATAGGCACCGGCGGGGTAGTCGACGGCGGCGTGCGTACCTTTGATGGCTTCGGCGCTGGCAGAGATAAAGTGGCGGTAGACCTGCGAGGACACAACGGTGATAACCGAGCTCACGGCGGCGCCGATCACCGATCCGGCGATACCGATCTTGGAGGCAAGCGCGACGCTCGTGGCGGCA
>CAJJVE010000369.1:0-1365 GCA_905196265.1 uncultured Collinsella sp.
CTCCTCAAAACACGGCGCTTGGGCCACCACGCGGCCGCAGTCGTCGAGTACAAACGACCCGCCGGTATACACCGACTCGTCGTACGCACCGACCGGCGCCATGCAGGCAAACCACACGCTGCGCTTAGATGCGATCTTGCGGTAGGCTCCGCTGCGCACGGCGGCAATCGCGGCGGTCTCGCGGTCGGTCATATCAAACGCGTTGAACTGAAAATAAGCAATGAGGTCGACGCCGGTCGGCAGCATCTCGAGCTCGCGGTCCAGGTCGAAGATCACGGCGATACGCACGCCGTCCACGTCAAACACCGGCGGTGCCCAACGGGCATCGCCGTTCCCACCGCGCTGCAGGGCAATGCTCGAACGGGCCGGCACCACATGGCCGTCCTTGAGCATCATGTAGTCGAGCAGGGGCTGGCCCTCAAACGAAACCGCCGCGGGCACGATGCAGATCATATCGAGCTCTTGGATACGCTCGGCGACGCCGGTCAAGCCGGCAAGTATGTCGTGCTCAAAGTCGGCAGCGCCCACCAGGCCGCCGGGCAGGGCTCCCATAAAGAGCGGAGCCGGCACGCACAACACGCGCGCACCGCGCTCATGGGCCAGACGCGCCTGGTCCTCGATGCGACCGCAGATACCCTCAATATCACCCAGGCGCATATCGATCTGTGCAAGTGCGAGCTTCATGGCTCAGCCCTTTCCGTCGTAAACCATCGTTGTCGTAGTAAAAGCGCCGGCCGCATGATGCAGTCGGCGCTCGCATGTGCATATGCTAGCTATGATACCCCGAGCGGGGGCGCGCTCCTAGAACGTCGCGGACCACAGCCCGTGCAGGTTGCAATAGGCATAGACGGTACCGGTCTTGGAACCGCCGGCAAAAAACGTCGCGGGCTTCATGCTGGGCTGGAGGTAATGGACCTCCAGACGGCCCTCGGCCTCAAGGGCGATCCACTCGATGTAGTGCTCGGGCACCATAGGATGCTCGACCGAGCCCACGCGCGCACGGATCACGTGACCGTCGCGCTCGCTCTCGACGACGGGCACGTGCTTCTCGTGCGCCGCGTCCTCGGTGTTCGCGGTCAGCTCCGTGCAGCCGGCAGGGGTTGCAACGTCGTTGCCAAGGGCGGCAATGAGCTTGCCATCGGGGTCCTTAAAGAATTTCGCCATGATGTTCTCCTTTGCTGATGTGCCGATGTTCTTGAGGTTCTTATGCCCAAAGGCAGGCGAACCATCCACGGCATGGCAAATGAACACATAACGAGCGGGGACGATGGGGCAGCGTGTGCTATCCGCCCTAGCGGCCCCACCCGAGCGGGCTAGTGTCCGTCGCCGCCCAGCAGCGCCAGAACATCTTCGCGGGTAAACAGT
>CAJJVE010000370.1:0-1356 GCA_905196265.1 uncultured Collinsella sp.
GGAGCGCCACCACAGGCGCTAGGTTTTATTGCCGAGGAAGTGACTCTTTGCTGCTGGCCGCTCGCGACCGCGTCGCGACCGCCGCATAGCCCTCGCCCTACCGGCACCTCATCCACTTACGCCCCACCCCTTTCAATAAACACGTTATCATCTTGACCAATACGCATACGTTAGGAGCAATCATGCCAAACGAGAACAGCTACGAAGTCGCGCTGCAAAAGAGCAACGCCATTCGCGAGGGCCTGGCAAAGACGCCCGAGAAGTTCACCATGCTCACCGGCGACCGCCCGACCGGCCGCTTACACCTGGGTCACTACTTCGGCACCCTCAAGGGCCGTGTTGAACTGCAGAACATGGGCGCCAAGACCAACGTGCTCATCGCCGACTACCAGGTCATCACCGACCGCGACACCACCGAGCATATCCAGGACAACGTGTACAACATGGTCATGGACTACCTTGCCTGCGGCATCGACCCCGACAAGACCATGATCTACGCGCACTCCGCCGTGCCCGCCGCAAACCAGCTCATGCTGCCGTTCCTGTCGCTGGTGTCCGAGGCCGAGCTGGCGCGCAACCCCACGGTCAAGGCCGAGATGGAGGCCTCGGGCCACGAGCTCACCGGCCTTCTGCTCACCTACCCGGTGCACCAGGCCTGCGACATCCTGTTCTGCAAGGGCAACGTGGTGCCGGTCGGTCGCGACCAGCTGCCGCACATCGAGCTCACCCGCACCATCGCTCGCCGCTTTAACAACCGCTATGGCAAGGTATTTCCCGAGGTCGAAGCGCTGCTGTCCGAGACCCCGCTGCTGCCCGGCCTTGACGGTCGCAAGATGAGCAAGAGCTACGGCAACGCCATCAATATCTCAATGACTGCCGAGGGCATCAAGAAGAGCCAGACCGACTCCGAGCGCATGATCACGTTCGATCCCGAGAACCGCCCCGGCGTGTCCGGCCTGCTTTCGACGGCTGCCATCTGCACCGGTCGCTCCGAGGTCGAGATTGCCGAGGAGATCGGCATGGGCGGCTCCGGCCAGCTCAAGAAGTACGTGACCGAGGCCGTCAACGAGTACTTCGCCCCGATCCGTGAGCGTCGTCAGCGCTACGAGAACGACCTGGATTACGTGAAGGACGTGCTGCACGAGGGCAATCGCCGTGCCAACGAGATCGCCGAGCAGACCCTGGCCGAGGTTCAGGACGCCATGGGCATGGTGTACTAGGCAAAGCGCTTTCGCACAACATAGACGGTGAGGCTGAATCCTCACCGAAACAGGAACAGGCCCGCTGGCAGTTAGTTGCCAGCGGGCCTGTTCCCGAAGTACACCGTTGAATCGCACAGAGGGGAGGAATGCGAAT
>CAJJVE010000371.1:0-1344 GCA_905196265.1 uncultured Collinsella sp.
GCGCAGCACGCAAGGAGCGGAGCGACGCAGCGGAAGCGGGCGGCGCCAGCCGCACGCGGACATCCCACTGGGGGGCACCAACTCAAAAATGCACGAACCCGCGCGAGTTACCACCGCACGGGTTCATTCTTTTTTGACATTAGATGAAGAAGACTCAATGCCCTTGCGCTAGACAAACAGCTCGCACTCCTTCCGCTCGGCACAGGCTTTACTCAACATCTTGGTAGCCGCAGAGAGCATAACAGGATTTAGCCCACGCGCGCCCCGCGGACATACAGACACGCAGCGCATGCATGAAATGCAGGCCTTTTTGTCCACCCGCTTGGGGTCGTCTTTATCGATAGCGCCAACGGGACGCGCTGTGGCGCAAGCCCCGCAAGCGGTGCACTCCTTTGTGACCTTAGGCACCATACCGGTGCCCCCGACCTTCTTATAGGGACGATTACCCGGAATAGCCGGCTCAGAAGCATCTCCTGCAGATATCTTTTGCTGAATCTGACCCGCAAACCCAGCGAGCTGTGCCGCATCCTGTGCATCTGGCCGACCGGCGGCAAACTGGCGAACAATAGAATGCTCGGCGATGGCAGAAACCGCCGCGATCACCCGAAAGCCCGCGCCCTTTGCCGCGTCCTCAAGCTCGACCAGCGTGTCCTCATACGCGCGATTTCCGTAAACACAAACCAGAACCGCCCGTGCATCGTTCCCTCGCACCATTCCCAAGCGCTCCACGGCCACAGCTGGGACTCGCCCGCCATACGAGGGCACCGCGATTACGGCTACATCCTCTTTTGTCATCGCAACCGTACGAAACCCCAGCCCGCTATCGGCCAGATCCACAGCAACGGTTTCCCCATCCAACGCATTGGCGATGTAGCCAGACACCTTTTCCGTTCCACCCGTTGGGCTAAACACGATATCGAATACCTTCATCGGATAATCCTCCCCTTTATGAACAAACGCCCGAGACGTCCGCATGCCAAAACAGGTTACAACTTTCAAGATGCCCCGCGCGAAACGCTCGCTCGACAGCATGTTCAAAGACGACCCGGGCGACAAAAAAGGGGCCTCGCACAGGCGAGACCCCTTCGAGCGCAAAATCAAACGCGTCTGTTACACATAGAACAGGATGTCGTCGTAGGTCGGGACCGGCCAGTAGTCGGCGGCCACGATCTCCTCCATGGCATCCACGGCGGCGCGCAGCGTATCCATAGCGGGAACGACCTCGTGTGCGTACACATTGGCCTGCTCCTGACCATCGAGGGCCTCGGCCTTCTGATGCACGGCGTCGAGCGCCTTGATAGAGTCGTTGATGGCGGTGATGCCGTTGCAGAGCTTGTTGAGCGT
>CAJJVE010000372.1:0-1341 GCA_905196265.1 uncultured Collinsella sp.
AGCAGAAAGCGAGACGAATCCGCGGCGAGAAACCATATCGAACATATTCAACCCTTTCGAACGCTATGCCCGGGCACCCCGCCGCGGGCTTTAATCTGCAACCAGATTATACTTCTGCGCGAATAATGATAGTGAGATATTATTCTCGTCAGAGAATATAGTTTCAAGTTACCGTGCACCTCGGCGTCGCTTCGGCGGAAAACAAAGGCGGAGCAGCCGTTCAGGTCGCCCCGCCGCAGGTAAACCGCTTAGTTGGTATGTCCGCCGCCCGCCGTCATCTGAGCCGCATGCTCCAGCTGGTCTGCTATGGCCTCCCAGCTTTCGCGGGCGGCCTTCGTAGAACCGGGAAAGTTTACGACAAGTGTATGACCTCGTTGCATGCAAATAGCGCGCGAGAGCATTGCGCGGCGCGTCTTGGTCATCGAGTACGCGCGAATCGCCTCGGCAATACCCGGCACATCACGGTCGCAGACGGCACGCGTCGCCTCGGGCGTCACGTCGCGCATCGAAAGCCCCGTGCCGCCGCAGGTGAGCACGACATTGGCGTGGCACTCATCGGCGGCTTCCGCAATGGCATCACCAATCTCGCTGACGTCGTCGCGCACGACCACATGCGAGGCGACCGCCCAGCCCTGCGCCTCGATAAGCTCCTCGAGCGCGGCACCCGCCTCGTCCTGCGCAAGATCGCGCGTGTCCGAACACGTCACAATCGAAATCTTCAGCTCCATAGTCTTCCTCCTACAGCACCGTTCCCTCGGGCAGGTCGACACGCACGACATCCACGACGTCGCCCGCCTTGAGCTCGCACGGTCCTTCGTCAATACGCAGCAGGCAATTGGCCCGCTGCATCGTGCCGAGCAACGCCGAATTCTGCGTATTGGCCTCGGTCACCAACAGCTCACCGGTCTCGGGGTCGCGCAAAACCGTAGCGCGATCGAAGAAGCGTCGGTCCTGGCGCTTCTTCACGCCGTGCGTGAGCGTCGCCTGCTGCACGGGACGCACGCCCTCGGCAAAGCCGCGCATCTTGCGGATCGCCGGACGGGCAAGCATCTCAAAGCCTACATACGCCGCGGCCGGATTGCCTGAAAGCCCCAGGTAGGGCTTACCTCCGAGCAAGCCAAACGTGATGGCCTTGCCGGGGCGCATCGAGATGCGATCGAAGAGCACCTCGCCCTCGCACTGGACCAGCGCCGTCACATAGTCGTAGTCGCCCGCCGAGGCACCGCCGCTCGTAATGACAAAGTCGCACTCCTGCACGGCACGATGAACCAGCTCGGCAATCGCCTGCTCATCATCGGGCGCAATGCCGTAGAACACGGGCTCGGCGCCGGCATCAAGTGC
>CAJJVE010000373.1:0-1315 GCA_905196265.1 uncultured Collinsella sp.
GGTTATGTCGGTCGCTGCCCGCCGTATTTGCAAAAGCGTCCCTTTCCTTTGCAGAAACGTCCACGCCTGGCTTGATTGTGAGCCATGGCTAACATATCAATGATAAGTTCATTACGGTTAACTCTCAAGCCGTAGAAAGGAATCTCATGGCAAAGGAATCAAAAAGGGAAGGTGGAGGCATCGGCGAGTTGCTCGCGTATGCCGGTGACCGCAAATTCCTAACGTATTTGGGCATGGTGCTCTCGGCGCTCTCGCAGCTGCTGAGCTTTGGCCCGTACGTGTGCATTTGGCTTGTCGCGCGCGATCTGATTGCCGTGGCGCCCAACTGGAGCGAAGCCACTAACATTGCGATGTACGGTTGGTGGGCCGTGGGGTTTGCGCTGGCAAGCATCGTAGCTTATTTCGTGGGGCTCATGTGCACGCACCTGTCTGCGTTTCGCTGTGCGTCCAATATCCGCAAGACTACGAGCGAGCACCTGCTTAAGCTGCCGCTTGGCTACTTTGACACGCACGCCACCGGTGAGCTGCGCCGTATTGTAGACGGATGCGCCGCCTCCACCGAGACTTTGCTCGCACACATGCTGCCCGATATCGCAGGCGCCGCCGCCATGGTCGCGGGCTTGCTCGTGCTGCTTTTCGCGCTCGATTGGCGTTTGGGGGCGGCATGCCTCATCTCGGTGGCCATTTCGTTTGGCGCCATGGCCGCCATGATGGGCGGCAAGGGCGGCGAGTTCATGAAGGCCTACATGGGAGCGCTGGTCAAGATGAACAAGACCGGCACCGAATACGTACGCGGCATCCCCGTGGTCAAGGTGTTTCAGCAGACGGTCTACTCCTTTAAGGCCTTCCACGATGCGATCGCCGAATACGCCGACATGGCGCAAAACTATGCAGGCACGTTCTGTCGAGGTCCGCAGGTACTCAACCTTACCGCGCTCAATGGTCTTGTGGCATTCCTGTTGCCCGTGGCGTTGCTGTTGGCGCCGGGCGAGACGGACTTCGCGCATTTTATGACCAACTTCACGTTTTACGCGATATTTTCGGCCGTGGTGCCGACGGCCATGACCAAGCTCATGTTTGTGGGCGAGGCCTCTCAGATGAGTGCCGATTCGCTGGCTCGCATCCGAAGCGTCATGGATTCCAAGCAGCTCTCCGTGCCCGCCCAACCCAAGCACCCTGCCGGCGGCGACGTGCGATTTGAGGACGTGAGCTTTATCTACGAGGGTGCCGAAGCACCTGCCGTTAGCCATGTGAGTTTCAGCGTTTCCGCTGGTAGCACCCTCGCCCTGGTGGGTCCCTCGGGTGGCGGTAAGTC
>CAJJVE010000374.1:0-1303 GCA_905196265.1 uncultured Collinsella sp.
GTAGCTGCGCTCGCCGCGCGGCGTCTGCTCGATAACGTATGGCACGAGGGCGGAATCGAACTTAGCGATCATACGCATCTCCATTTCTCTTACGGACCAATAGTGGTTCTAGACAAACGTACGGTGCCCGCATGCTATGCATTGGCTGGCACCGTACGAAGCAACCGGATAACCGGCTTATAACTTTACCCCATCACGGGCGCATCCATGCGCTCGCGGAAAAGGTGGCGAGAATTACTCGGCGTCCTTGGCGGTCTCGTCGACCTCGGTCACCTTGGCGTTCTCGACCAGGTGATCGACGGCCTTGGAGCGACGGATGGACTCGCGCACGGCAGGCATGCGGCCATCGGCGATGAACTCGGCCTTGGAAGCCTCGACGTCCTTGACGCCGGCCTTCTCGAACTCGGCGTTGACGTCGTCCTCGGTGACCTCAATCTTGAGCTCACGGGCGAGGGCGTCGAGCGCCAGGGACTCACGGGCAACGTCGTTGGCCTGCTTGTGCAGGTCGCCGATGAACTGCTCCATGGTCAGACCGGAAGCGGGCAGCCAGGTGTCGAGCGTCATGCCGCGGGCAGCGAGGTTGGACAGGAAGTTCTGGCCAAGCTCCTCAAAGACGGACTGCTCGTAGTCGGCATCCATCTCGTCGAGCTGCAGGCGCTCGGCGAGAGCGGAGACGCAACGGTTCTCCTTCTCGGCCGGGAGGCGGGAAGCCTTGTCCTGCTCGATCTCGAGCTTGATGGCGTCGCGCATAGCGTCGATGCTGTCGAAGCCAAAGTCGGACTTGACGAGCTCGTCGGTGAGCTCGGGGGTGTTGCGGACCTTGATGCCCTTGACGGTGACCTCGACGGTGTGAGTCTCGGCCTCCTCGCCCTCCTCGGCCTCGTCGGTCCAGGTGACGGTCTTGACGTCGTCAACGTTAGCGCCGATCAGGGCCTCGTTGAACTCCTTGGGGTTGCTGTCGCTACCGGCGATGAGCATGCGGCCCTCGGCAGCGAAGTTGTCGGCGTTCTCGACAGCCTTGAGGTCGACGGTGACGTAGTCCTCGGCCTCGACGGCGCGACCCTCGACGTCCTCGAAGGTGGCACGGTAGTTGAGGAGCATCTCGACCTGGTTGTTAATCTCGGACTCGGTGACCTCCGCAGGAGGCATCTCGATCTCGACAGCGTCGAAGGAGGAGAGCTCGGCAGCAGGACGCAGGGAGAACTCGACGGTGTAGGTGTAGTCCTCGTGATCCTT
Organism: uncultured Collinsella sp.; assembly: GCA_905196265.1. Lineage (GTDB taxonomy): Bacteria > Actinomycetota > Coriobacteriia > Coriobacteriales > Coriobacteriaceae > Collinsella. The sequence continues at coordinate 1,237 of CAJJVE010000374.1, forward strand.
GGCGAGGTCGAGCTCCTTGTAGTCACCGTTCTTGGTGGGGACGATGTCCAGCTCGTTGAGGACGACG
>CAJJVE010000375.1:0-1296 GCA_905196265.1 uncultured Collinsella sp.
CGACCTCGCCCTTGTACTCGTAGCTGCACACGTCGATGTTGCCAAAGTCGCCCTGGAGTGCCTCGAGCAGGTCCAGATAGTCGGCGGCCTGGTAGTGGTCGATGATCTCGAGCAGCGTCTCGCGGTTGACGATGCAGCAGTCCATAGAGGCGTTGTCGCCGTACACGACGCCGGCGCTCACGCCCGTCAGGCGGCCGTTCTCGTTAATCTCGAGCTTGGTCTCGTCATCAACATTGCGCGTGGCCTTGCAGTACACCACGGTCATCTGGGCACCGGAGTTCTCGTGCGCGTCGATGATGGTGTTGAGGTCCATGTTAAAGATGATGTTGGTGCCCATCATCACGACATAGGGCTTGTCCGAGCGCTGGAACAGCGTCTTGTTGGAGATGATGTCGCGCAGCAGGAATCGCATGCCGCCCTTGGTGGTGCCATACGCGTTGCCGGGCACCATGAACAGGCCGCCCTTCTTGCGATCCAGGCCCCAGTCCTTGCCCGAGCCCACGTGGTCGATCAGCGAGCGGTAGTTGCCCGGCATGACGACGCCGACGGTCTTAATGCCGGCATTCATCATGTTGGACAGCGGGAAGTCGATCAGGCGGTAGCGGCCCAAAAACGGAACGGACGCGATGGGGCGGTCCTTGAGCAGGACGCTGCCGTAGGTCGAAGAGTAGTTAGCGGTGATATAACCGATGGCCTTGCGATTGATCATCGGATCATTCCCCCTTCCCGATAACGACGTCATTTCCAACGACGGCCGTATCCTTGGTGGTATCGACAGAGCCGAGCTTCACGCCCTCTTCGACCGTGGAGTTCTCGCCCAAAATAGCGCGGCAGATGTGCGCGCCGCTCTTAACGTGCGCACCCGGCAGCAGCACGGAGTCCTCGACCACGGCGCGCTCCTCGATGATGACATCGGTCGAAAGGATCGAGTGGCGAGCAGTGCCGTAGATCTTGCAGCCGTTGGAGACCAGGCAGTCGTCCAGGCGGCCGTCCGGGCCAATGTAGTGCGGCGGACGCGTGGTGATGTTGGACATGATGGGGAAGTTCTTGTCAAACAGATCGAACTCGGGGTTGTTGCCCAGCAGGTCCATCGAGGTCTCGTGGAAGCTGGCGATGGTGCCGACGTCCTTCCAAAAGCCGTGGAACTCGTAGCTGTACAGGCGCTTGTTCTCGCCGAGCAGCTTGGGGATGATGTCCTTGCCAAAGTCGTGGCTCGAGCGCTGGTCCAGAGCGTCCTCCTCGAGCGCCTCGATCAGCACGTCGGCCGAGAAGATGTAGATGCCCATGGACGCGAGG
>CAJJVE010000376.1:0-1294 GCA_905196265.1 uncultured Collinsella sp.
GTGACGTATTTGGCTCTTGAAACCCTTGAGCACGTTGCGGGCGATCGCGTCAACGGCGCTATCAAGCGCGCCGGCGCCGCGGGCCCCGTGGTTGGCTCGCTGCTGGGCATAGTGCCGCAGTGCGGATTTTCGGCCATGGCAGCAACGCTGTACGCCGGCCGTGTCGTGACGCTGGGCACGCTGGTCGCCGTGTTCCTCTCGACCTCAGACGAGATGTTGCCGCTGTTGCTCGCCGAGCAAGTACCCGTGCAGACCATGGCGATGCTGCTCGCCTCGAAGGCGCTGATCGCTCTGGTCACGGGCTTTATCGTGGATGCGGCTATCCGTGGCCTTCGTCGTAATGCCCGCGCGCATGCGGCGATTCGCCGTACCGTGCTGGGGACCGCTGCCAATCCGGCTCATGTGAACTGTGCGCACGACGACCATACCGGGGGCGACATCATTGACGAAGTGGCCGAGGCGGGCGTAAGTGCCGATCACATCCACGAGCTGTGCGAGCGCGATCATTGCGGCTGTGATGAAGACGAGGACGAACACGAACACGGACATGGCCACGACCATGGTCACGCGGACGAGCACGAGCACCACCACGACCACGGCCACTCCCACGAGGGCGCGCCCGTTCTGTCGATCATCCGCAGCGCCATCTCACACACCGTGCAGGTATCGGTATTCATTTTCCTGGTGACGCTGATTCTGGTCGCCGTCCTCGAGACCTTTGGCGAGTCCGCAATCGAGCAGTTCCTGCGCGGCAATGAGACGCTCGCCGTCCTGGGCTCGGCACTCGTCGGCCTGATCCCCAACTGCTCGGCCAGCGTCGTCATCACGCAGCTGTACCTGGAAGGCGCGCTGCAGCTGGCACCGATGCTCGCCGGTACGCTTATCTCCGCCGGCGTGGGCTATCTGGTGCTGTTCCGCACCAACCGCAGCGCCCGCGAAAACGCCGTGTTCCTGGTCATGATGTACGTCATTGGCGCCGGTTGGGGACTCGTTCTTTCCGCCTTCGGCCTCTAAGCAGGCCTAACAAAACGGGCTTCAAAATAGTCATGCTCGGCGCCTGCACAATGCGGCGATGCATGGCATTTTGAAGCCCGTTTTTTGTTGAGCCATGGATCCTGAGCGCTCACACCGCTCTAAACAAAAAGGCAGATTTCCGGGCATGTCCCGAAAATCTGCCTTGGTTAGCGCAGCAGATTGGTGAGGTTGCGTTTAAAGCGGGCGCGGTCTTCGCTGGTAAATGCCGCCGGTCCGCGAGTGCGTCCACCGGCGCGGCGCACCTTCTTTTCTTCGTGGC
>CAJJVE010000377.1:0-1274 GCA_905196265.1 uncultured Collinsella sp.
GCGCGGTTTGTGGGTTTGGCAAGGTTATCCATCGGGTCCTCCCGCGGTCAAAGTCGACATAGATACGTTTTATTGTAGAGCGAGTGTGGCCCAGACAAGCTAACCATCTGCGCTGCAAACGGCACCATTGGGAGCCATAGTGGGGCAGGCTCAAGACTTATCCGTTGATAATCGAGGCAATCTCGCGCAAGTCGTCGGCAAAGTAGATGCCGTGCTGGCGCCTCGGGCTCGAAAGTCCTTTATCAATCATGTGCCCGAGCAGCGCCTTGAGGTCGTTGTAGTAACCGTCCAGGTTATACAGGATGCACGGAGCACTCAGGTGTCCCAACGACACCGCGGACATGACCTCGGCAATCTCCTCGAGCGTGCCCGTCCCACCGGGAAAGGCGATGAACGCATCGCCGAGCTCAATCATCTTGGCCTTGCGCTCCGCCATATCGCTCGTCACGATGAGGTCATCGATACCGTCATGTTGAAACTCTGCCTCGATAAAAAAGCTCGGCTCAACACCCGTCACGTGTCCACCCGCCTCGAGTACGCTATCGGCGAGCGCACCCATCAGGCCCGACTTGGAGCCGCCGTATACCAGCGCGTGGCCGTTGGAGCCAATCCACGTGCCGAGCTCTCGCACTGCAGGCAGAAACACCGGGTCATTGCCAGCGTTGGCGCCCAGATACACGGTGATGTTCATATTTGCCCCCCTGTTGTGGCGCACGACGTTCGTCTTAGCGCTGGCGTCGACGATACTCGCGCACGCGACGCGAAAGATCGGCAAGCTCGTCGTGATCGAGCTCTTCCAAATGCTCCAGATCATCCATAAAGCGCGCCATGGTGTCCTTTTGACGCATCTTGATAAGCGTATTGCAGTAGTTCACCGCCACACCCGTGAGCATGGCGATGTAGAAGATGCTGATGACGCTCAGAATGACGGTAATGGCGCGGGCAACCGGTGTCTCGGCCGGAATGTCACCAAAGCCGATGGTCGAGACCGTCTCAAAGCTAAACCACAGGCCATCGCCAAACGTGAGGGTCGTGGGCTCGGACAGCCAAACGGCCGTCGAGCACAGCAGATAGAAGATAAGAAACAGGCCCGTGATGCGCGCAAAGCCAGCCTGGCGCAACACGTCGGCAAGCGTCCTCAACTTGTTCATCGCGACCCCTTTTCCCAGACGCCCAATCACGTTCGCTCGGTATTGTCCCACAACCGTCAGTTAGGGACGTCCCTTTTAATATGAGCAGGACATTGTCAAGAGGCAAAATCGGGCCTGGCCCCA
>CAJJVE010000378.1:0-1270 GCA_905196265.1 uncultured Collinsella sp.
CGTCAAGCCCTCGCTCGAGCACATCGAGTTCGTGATTGACCTCGATGCGAATGGCCTGGAAACTCTTCTTGGCTGGGTGTCCGCCATGCCGACGAGCGGCAGCGGGGATACCAGCCTTGATGATCTCGACAAACTGACCGGTGGTTTCGATCGGCTCATGCTCGCGGCGGCGCACGATCTCGCGCGCGATCTGCGAGGCGAACTTCTCTTCGCCATAGACGCGTAGAATCCGGGCGAGGTCGTGTTCGTTATAGGTGTTGATGACCTCAGCTGCGTTTAAGGTGTTGTTACCCGGATCCATCCGCATGTCCAATGGGGCGTCCTCGTTGTACGAAAAGCCCCTGCCAGGGATATCGAGTTGCGGCGACGAAACGCCCAAGTCGAACAGGAAGCCATCGACCCCGGGCACCTCGGCCGAGCAAAGCAGCTCGTCCAAGTCGCCGAAGTTGCCCTTCAGCAGCTGGTGCGGTACGCCGGGAACCTCGCGGTCCAGACGGGCGCCAGCGGCCTCGAGGGCCATGTCGTCCTGATCGACGCCGAGCAAAAGGCCGGTCTCCCCCACCTGCGCGGCCATCTTTACCGAATGGCCGGCACCGCCAAGGGTGCAGTCGCAGACGACGGAGCCGCTCTTTAGCTGCAGCGACTCAAGCACTTCGCCGAGCATGACAGGTTCATGCCGATATTCTTGTGTCAAGATCCCACGCTCCATCCGTTACTCGTGCCTTGCCCTTACGAGAAGAAGAGGTCCAGCAGGGCCTCGTCGTCATCGTCCTCATCGGCCGTAGCGCGGTCCCAAACCTCAAGGTGGTCGTAGTTGCCCACAACCGTGACCTCGCGGTCGAGGTTCGCCTGCTTGCGGAGAGACTCAGAAAGACCGATACGACCCGCGCTGTCCACATCCATCGACGTGGTGCGCTTGTTAATCGCCCTCATGAGCTTCTGGTCGTTGATGTCACGCGGGTTAAAACCCTCGTGGCCCTCACGACCCGCGAAGAGTCCTTCGACCCACTTATCGAAGGCCTCGGCAGAGAACACGTACAGAGCATCGACATCCAGGGCTTTGAACACGCGAACGTGCTCTCCAAGCTCCTCGCGAAGGGGTGCAGGCAGGGATAGACGACCTTTTGCATCGAGATTGCGCTCGTATGCACCCGTCATTCCCATGTGCGCCCTCCCCTCGGTTACTCAGATGGCACGTACGCGGGGAACCACCCCGCCTGTCGACGTCATCAATAATATGGGGAACCGCCCCATTTTTCAACACCTTTCC
>CAJJVE010000379.1:0-1237 GCA_905196265.1 uncultured Collinsella sp.
CTCGCCATCGGTAATCACCTGCAGGCCGGCGGCCTTTTGCTTGTCCACCAGGTCGCGAATGGCCTCATCCTCGACGGCCTTAAGACCGGCGGCGTCGAGTTTGCCCGCGGCGTAGGCGGCACGGGCGTCCTTCACGGCCTGCGGACGAAGAAAACTGCCGACGATATCGGCGCGAAACGGCGCGTTCGGTTGAATCGAAGTGTTCATAGATATCTCCCTTTGCATTGGTTGCTTTGCTGGGACAGAGTATGAGCACTTATATGGCCATCGTAAAATATATGTTTATAAAAGTTTGATATAGATGATTCCTATATCAAACTGGACTGCCGTAAAGAGATTTGACCCGCGCGGAGCACAGCAGCCTAGATATGCTGACGAATCGCGTCGATATAGGCCTGCCCATAGCGCGTGAGCGTCGTATTTTTGCGCGTGATAATGCCAATCTCCATATACTCGTCCACATCGAGCGGAATCGAGATAATACCGGGGCCGTTAAGTTCATGGCTGATCACGCCCGAACACACCGTGTAACCGTTAAGGCCCATAGCTAGGTTGAACAGCGTCGCACGGTCACGCACGCGGATATTCTTGCGACGCTCAAAGGTCGAGGTCAGCTCCTCGGAATAATAAAACGAGTTATAGCTGCCCTGCTCATAGGACAGGAACGGGTAGTCTTCCAAGTCCTCGAGCGTCACACTCGAGCGACCCGCCAGCGGATGGTCGGCGCACACGAAGACATGCGGCGCGGCACAGAAGAGTCCTTCGAACACGAGCTCGTTGGCCGCCAGCATGCGCTCGATGACCTCGCGGTTATGCTCGGATAAGTACAGGATGCCCAGTTCGCTTTTCATATGCGCGACATCCTCGATAATCTCGTGGGTCTGCTCCTCGCGCAGGGTAAAGTCGTAACGCGCGGCATCGAACTCGCGGATTACATCGACAAACGCGTTAACGGCAAAGGAATAATGCTGGCAGCTCACACTAAAGTGCGGCACCTGCTCGGATGCGCCCTTGTACTTGCCCTCGAGTAGGTCGGCCTGGTCGAGTACCTGACGCGCGTAGCCCAAGAAGGTCTCGCCTTCCTCGGACACAATGACGCCCTTGTTGGTGCGCTCAAAGATGTGCACACCCATCTCGTTTTCGAGATCGCGGATCGACGCGGTAATCGAAGGCTGCGACACAAAGAGCCGGCGCGAGGCCTCGGTGATGCTGCCGCATTCGGCAACCTTAACAACAT
>CAJJVE010000380.1:0-1224 GCA_905196265.1 uncultured Collinsella sp.
CGACCCTCGAGCTTGCGAGACTGGCCCACGAACACAACGTGATGACCGCGGTCACGCAGCTCCTCGGCCAAGGCGAGCGCAGGGTTGATATGTCCTGCCGTGCCGCCAGCTGCAATAGCAACGGTCATCTTATCGGTCATGGTAATCCCTTCGTACACGCGGCCCCTGGTCATCGGTGCGCAAACGCGCCGACGGGTCCGAATTCAAATCGATTCGATTATATCCGCCGCCCGAGCTTCGGGGGTTCGGGCGTTGGGGACGCCCCTGCGGCGCCGTTCGCTGACGCGGACGGGCTGCCGGCTCGGTCGCAGAGCCATCCAGAACAGTAAAGCCGTTACGCGAAGATCGCTCGCCGCGCACGTGGGGCACGCCGGCGGTACTCTCATCCATAACGGCAAAGCTCTCGCGGCGACGATCGTACTCATCGCGACGGGCGCTCTCATACGAAACGCGCAGGATCAGACCGGCGAGCATAAGCGACACGATAATCGACGAGCCGCCGTAGCTAATAAACGGCAGCGGCTTGCCCGTCATGGGAAACACATTGAGAATGCCCAGCGCGTTGATCAAAAACTGCACCGCAAGGATGACTGCGGAACCCGATGCCATAAGTGCTCCGCGACGGTCGGTCGCCTGCTCGGCAATACGAAACGCCGAGTAGATCAGCATCGCAAACACCAAGAAGAACAGCACGGTTCCGATAAAGCCAACTTCCTCGCCGATAATAGCCAAGATGTAGTCGTTATGCGCCTCGGGCAAATACGAGTACTTCATGGTGGAGTTACCGATACCGCGACCGAACAGGCCGCCCGAGGCAAACGCCATAATGGCAAGCGTGGCCTGATAGCCATCACCATATTCGTCTGCCCAAGGATTCCAAGCAACCTCGACACGCGTCATACGATACGGCTCGGCGATAAGGGCGATCGCAATGACGGCGATGCCGGCAACGACCGTCCAAACGATATATTTGGGGTCCAATCCCGCAAACAACGCCATGCACATGAGGGTCAGCAAGATGATCAGAACGGTGCCAAAATCGGGCTGAACAAAGATCAGAAAGAGCGAAATGCCCAGGTAGGCACCCATCTTGCGAAGAAACTCGTTGATGTTGCCGCCGGGCGAAAAGATTCGGTCGAGCATGATGGCCGAATACGCGATGGCAAACGGCTTTAAAAACTCAGACGGCTGGAACTGAATACCGGCGATGTTGAGCCAACGCGT
>CAJJVE010000381.1:0-1211 GCA_905196265.1 uncultured Collinsella sp.
CGTACGCCACGTGGTGGATCCGTCAGGCCATCACGCGTGCGATTGCCGACCAGGCCCGTACCATCCGTATTCCCGTGCACATGGTCGAGACCATCAACAAACTCGTCCGCGTGCAGCGCCAGCTTCTCCAGGACCTGGGTCGCGACCCGACCCCCGAGGAGATCGGTGCCGAGATGGACATGAGTGCCGATCGCGTCCGCGAGATCCAGAAGATTTCGCAGGAGCCCGTGTCGCTCGAGACCCCTATCGGCGAGGAAGAGGATTCTCAGTTGGGCGACTTCATCGAGGACTCCCAGGCTATCGTTCCGCCCGATGCCGCCAGCTTCTCCATGCTGCAGGAGCAGCTCACTCAGGTGCTCGACTCGCTTGCTGATCGTGAGCGCAAGGTTATCGAGCTGCGCTTTGGCCTTGTCGACGGACATCCCCGTACGCTCGAGGAAGTCGGTCGCGAGTTTGGCGTCACGCGTGAGCGCATCCGCCAGATCGAGTCCAAGACCCTGGCTAAGCTCCGCCACCCCAGCCGATCCAGCAAGCTGAAGGACTATATCGAAAGCTAGTCAAGCAAGAGGCGCCCTCAAGTTCATTCGCTTGGGGGCGCTTTCATGTAGTCATTGGGGACGTTCTCGAATGACTAGGTCGGAAAAATTCTCAAAAAAGTTCTTGCCCTAAGCTGATTCGTCCGTATAATAAACTTCGTTGCTTGAGAGCACGCACCTATTCCTCGGTAGCTCAATGGTAGAGCACGCGGCTGTTAACCGCGCTGTTGTAGGTTCGAGTCCTACCCGGGGAGCCAGGTTGTAAAACCCGTCGCTTATGCGGCGGGTTTTTTCTTGCCGCGATAGTTCGGCGCGAACGTTGCCATATCAACATTTCGTGTCGAGGATGTAATCCCGTGACCCACCACCTCAACATGGCGCGCTCGTTGTAGAATATTACAATGATTGCTCCCACGACATGGTGCCGTGAGCACCAGATAAGGAGATTCTTGTGTCTGAGACCATTAACGGCAGCCTGAGCGTCTCGAACGACGTTATTGCCGATATTGCCGGTTATGCCGCGATGACGTGCTATGGCGTCGTCGGTATGGCCGAACAGCTCCAGGGCGCCGAGAGCGTGCGCCTGCTTGCCGGTCAGCGCCTCCGCAAGGGCGTGCTTGTCTCCGCCGACGAGAACGGACTTACGGTCGATCTTCACGTCGTGCTCGAGAACGG
>CAJJVE010000382.1:0-1205 GCA_905196265.1 uncultured Collinsella sp.
ATATAGCTGTAATTCTCGAATAGTCCCAAACCCCGATATGAATCCTGTGAGTAGTTACCTTACCGTCAGAGCCGCTCACATCACAATAAATATCATACTCGCCGGGTTTATCAGGAGTCCAAGATAGGGAAGCATCGGAACCATTCTGCGCAATGCCCCAATTTGACCAATTGTTTCTACTCCAAACATACCTATAGTTCAGAAAACGAGTATCCCCCGAGCACTCAGATGTTACGGACACTTTATCGCCAGGCTTAACAAAAGCGTTGGAAACGGATATGCCTTTATAAGACCAGTCTTCCGGGATAAAATAGCAGACTTTTTTACACGTAAGTGTTTGTCCAGTTAAAGTATCAATTACATCTATATAGAATGAAATCTCCCCGGTTTTTGTAACAACCCAATCTAGTGAAGAGAGACCTTCCCCTGAATCTATAACGCCCCATTCATTCCAATTGTTTCTCATCCAAACGTACTTATATTTAACGCCTTTATTATTACGAACAATCAGATTGGGAGTAATAGCAACTGTATCCCCAGCGGAAACTGATCCATCAGAGGGCTCCACGGAAATCGATGTGAAATTAGACAAGTTATTGTCCACATGCACGGGGAACTTGCGCGTGGTGACGCGGCCGGCCGAATCGATGGCGTCCACCCAAATGTTGACGTCTCCGGCCACCTCGGGGGTCCAGGGGCAAGACGCGGAGGGCTCGCCCTGGCGGATTGACCCCCAGCGAGACCAGCCGCCCTGCTCCCAGACGAACTTGTACCTGACCGAGCCCGCATTGCCGGAGACGGACAGGCCCAGCTCGCACTCGTCGCCGAGCAGGGGCGACCCGCCGTCGGTAGCCTTCGCGGAAAGGCCGTCGAGGGAGAAATCCTCGGTTATGCTGACGGGAAGCACGGAGGTCGCGGAGAGGCCGCCGACGGAGACGTCGACGTAGACCCTGTACGAACCGGACGACGCGGGCTCCCAAGCGCAAGATGTCGCCTCGGACGGCCCCTGCGCAACCCCCCACTCGGCCCAAGAGTCCTTCTGCCAGACGAACTTGAGCTTTGCGCCGGGCGCGGCCGCCGCACGAATGGCGACCTTCATGCCGGGGGACCACTCCAAGTCGGGCCCTCCGTCAACCGAGAGACGGCAGGCGTCCACATGCACGGGGAACTTGCGCGTGGTGACGCGGCCGGCCGAATCGATGGCG
>CAJJVE010000383.1:0-1201 GCA_905196265.1 uncultured Collinsella sp.
AGGTCGGAGCCGGTAACGGTATAACCGCGCTCGTGCAGGACGAGGGCGATGCCGCTCATGCCGGCGCCACCGATACCGATAAAATGGGCGCTCTTGAACTCGGGCGCGGAGGTTGCAGTCTGGGAATCAGCCATGTGCTCGTGTACTCCTTGCGTAAACACTGCCTGTAACCCGTTAACTGTACCGCACCTACCGCATCCGCGCGAGGGCGACCGGCGATATCCCGTCTAACTAACGCAATCCCTCTACCGCGTCGGCCAAAAGTGCGGCGGCACGGTCCTGGGCCAAGCCGCGCGCCGCCTGACGCATGGCATCACGTGCCGCAGCGTCATCGATCAGGTGCAGCAGCTCGTCGGCAAAGGCAGGGGCATCGATATCGGCATCGGCGCAAAGCACGCCGGCACCGGCATCGACCAGGTAACGCGCATTCGTGGTCTGGTGGTCGGCCGTCGCGTGCGGATACGGCACGAGTACCGAGGGCACGGCAAGCGCGGCGATCTCGGCCACGCTCGAGGCACCGGAACGCGAGAGCACCAGATCGGCCGCAGCCAGCATATCGCCCATGTTGTCGATGTAGGGCTGGACACGATAGCGCTTCGCCTCCTCGGGCGTCAGCGCCAAAGCGCGCTCGGTCTCCTCAAAGCCGTCGGCACCCGTCGAATGCAAAACATAGAGATTCTCGCGGGTCAGCAGCTCACTCTTGAGCGAGGCAACGCGCTCGTTGAGATGCTGAGCACCGAGTGAACCACCAAAGACGAGCAGAAGTGTCGCGTCCTCGGGCACACCGAGCGTCTTGCGACCGCGGGCGCGATCGCCCTCGATCACCGAACGACGCACGGGATTGCCCGTCATGAGCACATGGTCGGGGTCGCCCTCGCGCTCAAAGACCGCACGGGCCGCAGGTACCGAAATGCACACGCGGGCGGCATGTGAGTTCATCATCTTATTGGCCAGACCCGGAACAGAGTTCTGCTCGTGCAGCAGATACGGAACGCCGGCGCCCTTGCACCAACCCAGCAGCGGGACCTCAACGTAAGCACCAAAGCCGATAGCGGCATCGGGCTTACCGACCTTCGAGAAGTGACGGGCAAGCGCGCGCTTCGCCTTGTTGACGCGCCACAGCGAGGTCAGCGCCGTCCAGGGACGGGAGCGATCGAAGCCCGTGACCGTGATGGGCACAAAATCGAATCCGGCCTCGGGA
>CAJJVE010000384.1:0-1182 GCA_905196265.1 uncultured Collinsella sp.
CACCCCGAGCGAGATGCTAGATGCTCTTACTTGAGCGTGGCGTACATGACAGCCTTGATGGTGTGCATGCGGTTCTCGGCCTCGTCGAAGACCTTGGAAGCGGGGCTCTCGAAGACCTCGTCGGTGACCTCCTGCTCGGTGATGCCGAACTGCTCGCACTTCTCGGCGCCAATCGTGGTGTTGGTGTCGTGGAAGCTGGGCAGGCAGTGCAGGAAGATGGCACCCGGGTTGGCCATAGCCATGACCTCGGAGGTGACACGATACGGGGTGAGCTGAGCGATGCGCTCAGCCCAGACCTCGTCGGGCTCGCCCATGGAGACCCACACGTCGGTGTAGATAACGTCGGCACCGGTGACGCCGTCCTTGACGTCAGTGGTCAGCTTGATGGTGCAGCCGTTAGCCTCGGCGATGGGCTTGCAGGCCTCGATGACGTCGTCGGCGGGCATGCACTCCTCGGGGCCGCAGGCCACGAAGTTCATGCCGAGCTTGGAGCAGACAACCATGAGGGAGCGAGCGACATTGTTCTTGCAGTCGCCCATGAAGACGAGGGTCTTGCCCTTGATGTCGTAGTTGAAGTTCTCCTGGACGGTCAGGATGTCGGCGAGCATCTGGGTGGGGTGCCACTCGGTGGTCAGGCCGTTCCACACGGGCACGCCGGACTTAGCAGCGAGCTCCTCGACGTCGTCCTGGGCAAAGCCGCGGAACTCGATGCCGTCATACATGCGGCCGAGAACGCGGGCGGTGTCCTCGATGGACTCCTTCTTGCCCATCTGCGACGAACCGGGATCGAGGTAGGTGACGCCCATGCCCAGATCCATGCCGCCGACCTCGAAGGCGCAGCGGGTACGAGTGGAGGTCTTCTGGAAGAGCAGAACGATGTTCTTGCCCTCGAGATAGCGGTGCGGAACGCCAGCGCGCTTCATGTCCTTGAAGTTCTTGGAAAGCTTGAGCAAGTACTCGATCTCCTCGGTGGAGAGGTCGAGGAGCTTGAGGAAGCTACGGCCGGAGAGGTTAACACCCATGGTTCGTTTCCTTTCGAAAAAAATGAATTACGTAAGTATTAGTGTTGCCCGTTTGACGGGCGAAACCGGTGCGGTTGTAGGGGGACCGCACCGGAAACGGAAAGACTTAGAGGTCCTCGCGCCAGAAGGGCATGCTCATGCAGCGCGGGCCGCCGCGGCC
>CAJJVE010000385.1:0-1165 GCA_905196265.1 uncultured Collinsella sp.
CCTTGTAGGCCTTCTTGATCGCGGCGTCGACGTCGGCGGCCGGGATGGTGACCGTAGCGGTGAGCTTGGCGTCCTTGACGTCAGAAGCGGTGATGTTCAACACGTTCCTCCTCATACTGCCCAGCTTATCTGAGGTGCTGGTACCTTTATGCAACAAAGAGTCGCGACGGCAGGAGCCGACGCAGGTGCGTTGGTGCGGGCGAAAGGACTCGAACCTTCACGGGAATCCCACCAGAACCTAAATCTGGCGCGTCTACCAATTCCGCCACGCCCGCATGAGCGCACAGACTAGGAATGATAGCAGATACGAACGGCAAGCGCACGCTCACCTTTTACAGGCTCACGACCTCACCACGAGTGCAAGCCAACAGAGGCGGCTGCCACCCCCCCCCTCTATGAGTTGCGGTGAAATAGTTCCTGTTTGGGGCTCCAGTCCTCCAAACAGGAACTATTCCACCGCAACTTCGGTGGGACTCGGCAGTCTGGCGGTGCTGGCCATGTGCCGGAAAGCGTGTCCCGGTTTGGGGCCTCGGAATGGGATGCGGCTTCCGCTATAGCCATCAACCGGAAACTGCGACCCGTTTTGAGCCCCTATTCCGGGATGCACTTTCCGCCAAGGGCCTCAAACGGAAACTGCAGCCCACAATTCGGTTGAAAAGTGGGCTGCAGTTTCCTCGGGCTTGCCAAAGAGCGGCGGATGCGTCGCCTCGTCTACTCCCCCAGCAGGGCCTTCTCGGGCGTGATCGGCAGCGAGCGAACCTGGTGGCCGGTGGCGTGTGCGACGGCCGAGGCCACGGCGGCGAGCGGCGTGTTGATGACGACCTCGCCGATCGACTTGGCGCCAAACGGGCCCGTCGGCTCGTAGCTCGGCTCAAAGGCCACGCGAATGCTGCCGATATCCAGGCGCGTGGGCAGCTTGTAGCTCATAAAGTTGCCGGTGCGCAGGCGGCCGCGGTCGTCATGCTCGACAATCTCGTAGAGCGCGTGGCCGATGCCCTGGGCAATGCCGCCCTCGGCCTGGACGCGCGCGAGCGCCTCGTTAATCACGGTGCCGCAGTCAACGGCAGCGGCGTAATCCACCACGGTCACCTTGCCAGTGGCCTTGTCGACCTCGACCTCGGCAATACCGGCCATAAACGGCGGAGGCGAAACGGGCAGGCAAGCA
>CAJJVE010000386.1:0-1146 GCA_905196265.1 uncultured Collinsella sp.
GGGGCCCGCCCTGCGGTCCGCCCTGACCGCCCATCATCTTATCGATGGCGTCCTGGACCTCGCCCTCAAACTTCTTCATACCCTCATGCAGGCGACGCTGGCCATCCTCGGAGCGCAGCTCCTCCATCTGCTCGGGCGAAATACCCAACAGGTCACCCAATATGCCCATCATCTCGCCACGCATGCGCTCGCTTGTGTCCTCGTCGGCAAAACGGTTCACCTCGGCGCGCGCCAGCGCATCGACCGTCATGCGCTCTTTACCGCTCAGGCCAAGATCGGACCACGCGAGCATATACGGCCAAGCGCGCTCTACAAAAGAACGGGCCGAGACGATCGGCGCCGTCGGCAGCTGGCGGCGAGCCGCCTCTCCTTGGCGCACGAGCATCAGCAGCAGCGAACAAGCCTCGGGCTTGCCGGCGGCCATTGGGATGTCGTCGAAAGATCGATTGCGGTCCACGTGCGCCTCGAGCGTGCCATCGACCTCGCCCGGCTCAAGCCCGCCGAGCAGTTGCGCCGCGCGGTCGAGCATGTCGACCGGACCGTCAAGCGTCGAGAGCGCTTGCGCCAGCACGCGCTCCATGCAATCCTCCACCGCGTTGAGCGTCACGAGCTCCTGCGGCACCACGGCAGACGTGCGGTTGCGCACGCGCGCCACAAACTCGAGCGTCGACAGGTACACATCGCCAAAGGGCGCGTAATCGCCCTGGTAGCCACCGCAAAGCGCCGGTGCCGCCAATGCGTACTCGGTCTTGGAAAGCGGGCTCAGAGCCATCGCGCCCAGCTCGAGCGCCGTGTCCTCCAACATGAGGCCCAGCGTGCGAGAGCGCAGGCGCTCGGCGTCGCCCGCCGACATATCGCGGTCGAGCACACGCGCGGCATCCGGCGCATCACGCTCTACCGTGCGAATATGCAGGCGCTCGGCAATGGCGCGAACGGCGGCACAGCGAGCAGCCTCGGCCTCCTCCTGCGCCGGCGTAAAGATGCGGTTGCGTCCCAGCACCAGGCCGACCACATTGCGCGGACCCAGGGCGTCGACGGCAAGCGCCGCCAGCAGGGACGACGGCAAGTCGCCCTCGAGCGCCACCACGGCGCGCGACGTACCATGGGCTCGGGCGTTATCGCGCACAGCGAGCACCAGCGCCTGCC
>CAJJVE010000387.1:0-1146 GCA_905196265.1 uncultured Collinsella sp.
GGCGGGGCAGCTTTACCTGTATGACATCGCGCGCCTGAGCGACACGGCGGTCGACGGGCCGGGCGCGGTGCATCCCGAGGACCTAGAGGACGGTTTCGACACCTCGTGCATCAGCTTCTTTTTGCGCCTGGTCCGCGACATCATGGGTGCTCAGGGGCGCTACGTAAAGTCGCTCAATATTTACGAGCAGGAATGGGAGTAGGGAGTGGGCAGTTGTCGCCTGCCTTGCCTTCTGTCTTTATGTCTCGATCTGTAACGTTTAGGGACAAAAAACCGGTCTACCTGTTACAGATCGAGACGAATGCTTGGGCACCGCTGGTTTGTCTAAATCTGTAACGTTTGGGGGCCTGTAGAACGTCTTCCTGTTACAGATTGAGACGTTTGCCGACAGCGGCAATGGCGGCGATGGCCCATTTCCCTGATGTGGTGGTGATGAAAGTGTCTAATACCGTTCTTAAACACAAGCAGGCGACACGTAACACCTTGGCGCGGAATAGGATGCTTGCCAGGCTCGCGAAGGCGGCTGAACAAGGCGTGCTGCTTGTGACGCACGACAATGCCGATCTCATGTGGCTGAGGCGTCATGTGGGGACCGATGACATTGCGGAGCCCGAGCCGTATTTGTTCTGCTTTCAACATGATTGGGTTGTACTGACGCCGGCGGAGCGAGCGCTGCGTACCATCAAAGGGCTTGCGGAGTTTCATCCCGATTGGGCGTTTTGGGGCTATGACGCGGCGCTTTTGTGGGGTCTGGAGGTGCCGAATGATTTGCTTGGGCCGCGATTTCTTGTTAAGACAGGTTGCTCGGTGCCGCTGAGTGCAGGATGCCGGCTGTTGCGTCCGCAGGCGGCGGGTGCGCTTGAACAAGTCGACGGCGTGCGGGCGACGCCGTTTTGGCGCACGGTAGAGGATTGCCTGCTGCGCGCGCCGTTTTCGTATGGCCTGGCGATTGCCGATTCTGCGTTGCGAGCAAAGGGCGTATCGCGCGATGACTTTTGTGAGCGGCTTCGTATGGATTGTGAAGGCAAGCGCGGGTATCGCAGGGCGCAGGTGATTGCGTCGTATGCGGATGGGCTGTCCGAAAACGGCGGCGAGTCTCGTTTTCGGGCATTCTTTATTGCATACGGTTTTCCAGTACCAGAGTTG
>CAJJVE010000388.1:0-1144 GCA_905196265.1 uncultured Collinsella sp.
GCGACTCGCTCTCTAACTTTATCTGGAGCCGTACGCGCACTCGTCCGATGATCATCCCGGTCGTCATGGAGGTTTAGTTTGGCGCGCGGATCTGCACAAAACGCCAAAGGCAATAAAGCCAACAACCAACCGGCATCTGCTAAGGGTGCCGGTTCCCATCTTCGTGCCAATAAGGGCCACGAGGCCGAGTTCGACGATTTCGAGCCCCTGGTCGAGCCTTCGGCCAACCGCGATATCGCCGGCGTGGTCATTGCCGTTTTGGCGATTGCGTCCTTCATTGCCGTGATTTCGCCGGCGACCGCACCCGTTACGGCTGCGGTTGCCGGTTTCTACCACCTGGGCTTTGGCCTGGGCGCCTACGTGCTGCCGATCGTCATTTTGCTCTTTGCCGCCACGCTCTTTTTAGGCGAGGACTCGCCGCTCAACGTGCGCTCTGTTGCGGGTGGCGCCGTGGTCTTTATCGCCGTCGTCTCCATTTTGTCGCTGATGGTACCGGGGACGAGCGACTCGTGCGACCTTATGTTCACGCCGCATAACCTGTCCGCCTCGGGTGGTTACATCGGTGCGTTTATTGCGAGTGCGCTGCAGAATGCCCTGGGTAAGCCTATCGCGATGGTGGTCCTGTTGGGTCTGGCCGTCGTTGGCTTTGTCATCATCGGCTTTTCGGTGGGCGGCGTTTTACGCTCTGCCCGCGACCGTGCGGCCGATTTTGCCGAGCGCCGTCGTGCCGACGTCAACGCGAGTCCGTGGGGTGACGACGAAGCCCTGTCGGTGCCCGGCGTTGCCCGTCCGCACCTGAGCATTCTTCGTCAAAAGGGCTCTGATGCTGCCGTGACCACGGTCATGGGCAACGATGCGGACCCGGTTTTGGACGATGAAGACGAGGACGAGGATCCGTTTGTCGACGTGTCCGATGCCGTGGAGGCCGAGCGCGCCAAGACGACGCTGCTGCCGCGCCGTCATGCCAAGAAGGGCAAGACGGCTCCCAAACTCAATACGAGTGAGCCCGACCCGTCTTGGTCCGAGAGCGAGATTGAGCTTACTGAGAGTGATGACGAGGACGACGAGTCTCCGCTCGAGACTGCTAAAACAACCTTGCTGCCGCGACGTCGGGCAAAGCGCGGTCAGGTAACCGGTCAGCTTT
>CAJJVE010000389.1:0-1140 GCA_905196265.1 uncultured Collinsella sp.
CGATTTTGCCTCTTGACAATGTCCTGCTCATATTAAAAGGAACGTCCCCAAGTGCCAGATTAACGCGGTTTGGTAAAACCGCGTAACTACAGAGCCTCGAGTGCAGCGGCGATGCGCTTCATGGCGGCGTCGGCGGCCGATTGGTCCGGAGCCTCAGCCAGCACGCGAATCACCGACTCGGTTCCGCTCTTGCGCACGAGCACGCGGCCCTCGCCCGCCAGCGCAGCCTCGGCCTCGGCGATTGCGTTCTGCACGCCCATGTTCTCAAGCGCGGCGTCCTTGTCGGCCACGCGCACGGCAACCTGCGCTTGCGGCAGCAGCTTGCACGGAGCCGTGAGCTGCGAGAGTGTCTCGCGCTCGGCGCGAATCACTTCCATCACGCGCAGCGAGGTCATAATGCCGTCGCCCGTGCGCTCGATATCGCCAAAGATCGTATGACCCGTCTGCTCGCCGCCCAGGCTGAAGCCGCCCTCGCGCATCTTGGCGTACACGTGACGGTCGCCCACGCCGCTGGTCACGGCGCTCAGGCCGGCAAGCTCCAGCGACTTGATCAGGCCAAAGTTGCTGGCAATCGTCGGCACCACGGTACCGCCCGAGAGACGCCCATGCTTGTTTAGATACACGCCACACACGTACAGGATCTGGTCGCCGTCGACCACACGGCCGCGCTCATCCACGGCCAGGCAGCGGTCGGCATCGCCGTCGTAGGCAAAGCCCACATCCAGGCCCTGCTCCACCACGTGGCGCTGCAGGCGCTCCATATGCGTGGAGCCACAGTCCACATTGATGTTAAATCCGTCGGGCGCGGCGTTGATCACGCGCACGTCGGCGCCCAGCGCGTCGAACACCGGCTTGGCCACCGAGGACGCCGAGCCGTTGGCGCAGTCGAGACCGATCTTGACGCCCTGCAGTGAAAAGTTCGCGCTCGCGATGAGCGAGGCAATATAGCGGTTGCGGCCCTGCATGTAGTCCACCGTGGCACCGATCTGGTTGCCCGTGGCCAGCGGCACCTCGCCCTTGCCATCGATATAGTCCTCGATGAGCTCCAGCACGTCCTCGTCCATCTTAAAGCCGTCGCTGTTGACGAGCTTAATGCCGTTATCGCAAAACGGGTTGTGGCTCGCGCTGATCATGATGCCG
>CAJJVE010000390.1:0-1132 GCA_905196265.1 uncultured Collinsella sp.
ATCGAGGCGCTCATCGACCTGGCACCCAAGACCGCGACCGTCGTTGCCGACGACGGCACCGAGACCACTGTGGACGTCGACGCCATCCTTCCCGGCCAGGTTCTGCGTGTGCGCCCCGGCGAGTCTATCCCTGTCGACGGCGTAGTACTCGAGGGCGCGTCGGCCGTGGACGAGAGTGCGCTCACCGGCGAGTCCATCCCCATGGAAAAGACCGCTGGCGACACCGTCAACGCAGCCACCGTCAACCGCACCGGATCGTTTACCTTCCGTGCCACGCGCGTGGGCGCCGACACGTCGCTTGCCAAGATCATCCAGCTCGTCGAGGACGCCAATGCCACCAAGGCGCCTATCGCCCGCCTGGCCGATAAGGTCGCCGGTGTGTTCGTGCCCGTGGTGTTTGTGATCTCGGCCGTAACTTTTGTGGTGTGGATGGCACTAACCGGCAGCATAAACGAGGCGCTCACCTCCGCCGTGGCCGTGTTGGTGATCAGCTGCCCGTGCGCGCTGGGCCTGGCCACGCCCGTCGCCATTATGGTTGGCACCGGCAAGGGCGCCGAGATGGGCATTCTGTTTAAGAGCGCCGAGGCGCTGGAGAATCTGCGCAACGTGGGCACCGTGGTGCTCGATAAGACCGGCACCGTCACCTGCGGCAAGCCGGCCGTGACCGATATCGTGGTGGCCACGCGCGCTGACGGCTCGCCCGCCATGAGTGAAAAGGCGCTACTCAAGTTGGCCGCCGCGTTAGAGCGCTCGAGCGAGCACCCGCTGGCCGAGGCGATTATGGCCGAGTGCGAGTCGCGCGGAATCGTCGCACGCATGGTCGAGGACTTTGCCGCCGTGCCCGGTCGTGGCGTTACGGCACGCGAGGGGCAGAATATCATCGCGGCCGGCAACGTGCGCTTCATGGGCGAGTTGGGCGCTGCCGTGCCTACGGACCTTGCCGAGCAATTTGCCACCGAGGGCAAAACGCCGCTGTTCTTTGCCAAGAATGGCAAGCTTGTCGGCACCATCGCCGTGGCCGACGAGGTCAAAGAGACGAGCGCTGCTGCCATTGCCGCATTGCGCAAGCTCGGCGTCGATGTGCGTATGCTCACCGGCGACAACCGGCGCACTGCCGACGCCATTGGCAAAG
>CAJJVE010000391.1:0-1131 GCA_905196265.1 uncultured Collinsella sp.
AGGGCGGACTCAAGATGCTCACCAAGAACATCTGCTCGGAGTTTGGCGAGGCCAATATCCAGTGCAACGGCATTGGACCCGGCTACATCGCCACGCCGCAGACCGCACCGCTGCGCGAGACGCAGCCCGACGGCAGCCGCCACCCGTTTGACCAGTTCATCATTGCCAAGACGCCGGCCGCCCGTTGGGGCACGCCCGAGGATCTGAAGGGCCCCGCCGTGTTCTTGGCTTCCGACGCGTCGAACTTCGTCAACGGCCACATCCTCTACGTCGACGGCGGAATCCTCGCATACATTGGAAAGCAGCCTCAATAAGCGTCGCCGCAACTGCCCATATCAGGTTTCATCCACTCGTTTTTCATTTGAGTTGCGGTGAGATAAGGATTGGTTTTGGCTTCTATCAGGCAAAACAGTCCGTATTTCACCGCAAGTTAGAAATAGAAAGGTAATTCGCAATGAAAATCGCTCTGATCAACGAAAACTCTCAGAACTCCAAGAACCCCATGATCGAGGCTGCCCTTAAGAAGGTTGTCGAGCCCATGGGCCACACCGTCTTTAATTATGGCATGTATGCCGACGCCGACTCCAAGCCCCTCACCTACGTGCAGAACGGCATCCTTGCCGCCGTGCTGCTCAACTCCGGCGCTGCCGACTACGTCGTGACCGGCTGCGGCACCGGCGAGGGCGCCATGCTCGCCTGCAACTCCTTCCCCGGCGTGCTGTGCGGCCATGTTGCCGACCCGCTCGACGCCTACACTTTTGCCCAGGTCAACGATGGCAACGCCGTCGCCATGCCCTTCGCCCTCAAGAATGGCTGGGGCCAGGAGCTCAATCTTGAGTACACCTTCGAGAAGCTCTTTGGCTTTGGTTCGGGCAACGGCTATCCTGCCGAGCGCGTTGAGCCCGAGCAGCGTAACAAGAAAATCCTCGACGGCGTCCGCGCTGTGACTATGCGTCCGCTCGTCGACGTTCTGGGCGAGATCGATCAGGACCTGGTGAAGGGCGCACTTGCCGGCGAACACTTCCAGGAGTACTTCTTTGCCAACGCAACCGACGAGGCCATCATCGCCAAGGTCAAGGAGATCCTGGGCCTCTAATCGCACGACTCATTGCAGCTAACGCAAGCGGCGGT
>CAJJVE010000392.1:0-1130 GCA_905196265.1 uncultured Collinsella sp.
GTGGGCTGGCGCATGACGTTTGCCGTGGTCGGGGGCCTCTCAGCCATCGCGGTCGTCTACCAGGCAGCGGTGTTCCCGGCCATGCCGGCGGGTGAGCGCTTTACAGTCAAACAGCTGCCCGAGCTGCTCAAGAACCCGCTCCTCATCGCGCTCTACGCAGTCACGGTCTTCATGGCGACCGGCTATTACGCAAGCTACAGCTATATCGAGCCCTTCCTGGCGCAGGTCGCGCACGTCGATGCGGGCGCCATTACCATGACGCTGACGGCGTTTGGCTGCTCTGGTTTGCTCGGAAGCTGGCTGTTTGGCCGCCTGTTCGATGGGCATCGCTTCCCGTTCTTGGCTATCACGCTCTCCGGCGTGCCGGTGGCCCTGCTGCTCATGGGGCCGGCCGCATCGTCGCTCGTGACAGTGCTTGCCGTCTGCGCACTGTGGGGTTGCTGCGCCACGGCCTTTAACGTGGCGTTTCAGGCCGAGCTCATCAAGCACACGTCGGCAGATTCATCGGCCGTCGCCATGTCGATCTTCTCGGGCCTGTTTAACCTCGGTATTGGCACGGGTACCGCGATCGGCGGCGCCGTGGTTTCGGGTCCCGGTATCGCCTGGATCGGCTGCGCGGGTGGCGCAATCGCCGCCGTGGGTGTCATCCTCGCCATCACGGTAATGTTCCCGGCCATCCGTCGCGCAAAGCCCGTTGCCTAATCACGTTCCCTCATCAGTTGCGGTGGAATAGTTCCTGTTTAAGGCCTCTGAAGGCCCAAGCGGGAACTATTCCACCGCAACTTATTTTGGGGGAGGGGATGCGCGGCGGGCATACAATGGATGTCGTTGTGTTGAGCTTACCGGGAGGTTGCTATGTGGGCATACGAGACGACGTTCTATCAGATCTATCCGCTGGGCTTTTGCGGAGCTCCGCGCGAAAACGCCGCGCCCGTTGCCGAAGAAGAGCTCGCCCAGGCCGCCGATGCCACAGCTAGCCCCGATGCTCCTATCATGAAGATCGCCCAATGGGCCGACTACCTGCAAAAACTCGGTATTGGCGCTGTGCTGATCAATCCGCCGCTCGAGTCTGATAGCCACGGCTACGATACGCGCAGCCTGCGCCATATCGACCGCCGCCTGGGTGGGGA
>CAJJVE010000393.1:0-1125 GCA_905196265.1 uncultured Collinsella sp.
CCAAGGGTTTCATTTATTGTTCCGGTCTATAACACCCAGGAATTCCTGCCTCGTTGTCTTGACTCCCTTTTGGGGCAGACCTGTCCGGATATCGAGATCGTGGTTGTTAACGACGGATCGCCGGATGACTCTGCTGCGATTATTGGCAAGTATGTGTGCAAGGACTCTCGCGTGTGCGTTGTCGAGAAATCTAACGGCGGACTGTCGTCTGCCCGTAATGCGGGCATGGATGTTGCGCGCGGCGATATTATCGACTTCGTCGATTCGGACGATTACGTCGAGCCTAATCTTGCCGAGTTCTTGGTCGATACGTTTGCTAAGGAGCATCCCGAGATTGTTGTGTTTGGAGCTGAGTGCGAGCCTGCCGAGTTGGCTTCTGAGCGCATCAAGCAGCTACTTTCTCCTGAAGCGCGCAGGTTTGAGTCATTTGATCCGGCCCTGCTGTTTTCCGCGAATGCGCAGCCCTATGTCTGGCGTGCGGCATACTCTCGCGAGCTGATTGAGCGTATGTCTTTGCGTTTTGCCGAAAATGTCCGGTTTGCCGAGGACGTTGTGTTTCAGCTTGAATCGTATCCGCTGTCTGTCAGGACGGTCCTTGCGCCCGAGAGGCTGTATCACTACGTGATGCAGGAAAAGTCGCTGACGCATGTGTTTAACGCCGGCGCCAAGCGCATGGACAAGGTCGATGCCCATTTGCTGGTGCTTCATGAAGTGCTGGAGCGCTGGGACAGGCGAGGACTGCTGGATTTGTGCCCCGGTGAGCTTGTGACGTGGTTCTTGGATCTGGTTGTGTTCGACCTTGCGCGCTTGGATGCAGGGGACTATGCCGCGGTTGCCGCTCGCGTTAAGGATGAGCTTGAGGGGCATTTGGCGCAGGATTGGCCGGGGTTGCCTGCAAAAGCGACTGTTCGTCGCGTGTCGGACAAGATTGCAGATGGATCGAGGGTTTCGATGTTTGATGCCGCGCGGATGTATCTTGCGACCCGTGGGCTCATGAGCTGCTTGGAAAAAGTAATCAGTTTAAGCCATTGGAGATGAGCGCTTGGCTAAACAGTTATACCGATTTATAAAATGACTTTTGTTGGGATTTGTATGGCTAAAGCAAAGAAGCACCACCTTGTTCCA
>CAJJVE010000394.1:0-1111 GCA_905196265.1 uncultured Collinsella sp.
ACAGATGACGGGCACCCGGCACCACGGTATAGAGTGAGCCCTCTGGCGCCAGTACGCGGGCAAACTCACGCTCGTTAAAGGGAGCAAAGAGCTCGGTCACCATATCGAAGGCGCCATCGGCCACGGGGATGTCCTTCATGTTGGCCACGAAGTAGGTCGCATCGCCGCGCTTGGCGGCCAGGCGCACCATTTCTTTGCCCAAATCAAACCCGTAAGCGTCCACGCCCTGCACCGCGCCCATGGCGCTGGTGTAGTAGCCCTCGCCACAGCAAATATCGAGCAACGTCATGGGACAGTTCGTAGACGCGGCACGTCCAGACACCCGCCCGCGCACCAGCTCAACCATCGCATCGCGCAACGGCGCATAGTAGCCGCGGTTCAGAAAGTCACGACGGCTGCGTGCCTGCGACTTGGGATCGCCCATGGAGTCGCCGCTCTTGGACGAGCGCAGTAGATATAGATAGCCCTCGCGAGCACGGTCAAACCGGTGTCCGCCCGCGCATGCGGCCCCACGCTCATTGTCCACCAACGGCTCATGGCAAACGGGACACAACAACATGGCAACTCCTTAGCGCGAACAACACAACGCCCACCATTGTCGCACGCCTTCCCCACCTAGTCATTGGGGACGTTCTTGAATGACTAATCGTTTTAGAACGTCCCCAATGACTAGTCGATTAGGAGTATCATCATCTGCGCAAATAAGCACGAAAGAGCATGTTAGAGATTGAGAGCGTATGGCTGATACCGCATCTAAGCACATTGACATGACAACCGGCTCGCTGTGGCGCAATATTCCCCTGTTCGCCCTCCCCGTGGCCGCCACGAGCATCTTGGAGCAGCTATCGAACCTCATCGCCACGGTCATCATCGGTAACTTCTCGGGCGACCAGGGAACCCTCGCCATGGCGGCGGTCGGCTCCAATGTTCCGCTTACCAGCCTTATGCTCAACCTGTTTATTGGCATATCGCTTGGCTCCAACGTGGTCATCGCCAACGCTATCGGCCGCAACGATCAGAACATGGTCAAACGCGCCGTCCATACCTCGATTTTAATGGCGCTCGTGGGCTTTGTCGTCATCGCACTGGGCGAGATCTTTGCCGAGCCCAT
>CAJJVE010000395.1:0-1111 GCA_905196265.1 uncultured Collinsella sp.
AGCATTCTTAAGATCGGCGTGCCCGTGGCAGTACAGGACGGCTGCATCCAGGTGGCGTTTATGTTTATCACCGTCATCGCCAACCATCGCGGCCTGGTCGACGCCGCTGCCGTGGGCCTGGTCGAGAAGATGATCAGCTTTTTGTTCATTGTGCCGAGTTCCATGGGCGCCACCGTCAGCGCGCTCACGGCGCAAAACGCCGGCGCGGGCAAGGGCGACCGCGCACGTCAGGTGCTCAAGGACGCCATGACCATCTCGGTGGTGTACGGCTGCCTGATCACGGCGCTGATGTGGCTGGTGGCGCCGGCGTTTATCGGCTTTTTTGCCAAGGATCCCGCGGTTGTCGCGGCCGGTACCGGCTATATGCACAGCTACATTTTCGACGCAATCTTTGCCGGCATCCACATTTGCTTTAGCGGCTTTTTCGCTGCGTATGGCAAGAGTTACATCGGCTTTGCGCACAACGTGCTGGCGGTGGCGCTCATTCGCGTGCCCGGCGCCTGGCTGCTGTCGAACGCCTATTCCGACACGCTGTTTCCCATGGGCATCGCTTCGCCGTGCGGATCGATTTTGTCGGCAGTCATCTGTGTTGTCGCGTTTACCGCGCTCAACCGGCGCGGGGCTTTTGACAAACTGATGGCGTAGCGGGGCGACGCGAAATCGCCCTCATCGACGACATCATCAGCGACGACCCGGCGACCTAAGTGACGCAAATCACGGTGCCGGTTGCCCCAGCAAAGTAAGAACCGCCCGGAAGGCATCGTGCTTCCGGGCGGTTCTTCAATTTGGTTATCGATGCACTAACCCTGGGGCACCTCACCGGTAGCCAAGATGTGCTCAAGTGCGTCCTCATCCAGCACAGGCACACCCAGCTGCTCGGCCTTGGTGAGCTTGGAGCCCGCTTTGGGGCCGGCGACCAAATAGCTCGTCTTCTTTGACACACTGCCCGAAACCTTGGCGCCGAGCACCTTGAGCGCCGCGCCCGCCTCGTCGCGCGTGCGGTTGACGAGCGTGCCGGTGAGCACGAAGGTCAGACCCGCAAGCGGCTGTGCGTCGGCGAGCTCGCCCGCCACGCCAGCGTCGGCTGCGGCTTGCGCGTGCGCGGCGCCCA
>CAJJVE010000396.1:0-1094 GCA_905196265.1 uncultured Collinsella sp.
GGATAGAGGTAGACGAGCTTGGCGCCGGTCTCGCGGCAGACCTGCTGCCACGGGATCAGGTTGGAGTGGTGCTCCATGATGGTGATGACGACCTCGTCGCCGGGCTCCAGCACCGTGGGCGCAAAGCTCTTGGCGACCAGGTTGAGAGACTCGCTGGTGTTGCGGGTGAAGACGACTTCGTTGGCCTGGGCAACGCCGATGAGGTCGGCGATCTGCTGGCGGACCTTGGCGATGGCATCGGTGGCCTCGACGGACAATGAGTACAGGCCGCGCAGCGGGTTGGCGTTCATGCTCTGGTAGAAATCGCGCTCGGCGTCAAGCACACAGGCGGGGCGCTGCGCGGTGGCGGCACTATCGAGGAAGGCGATCTCGGGGTGCTGCTGGAACAGCGGGAACTGCGCCTTGTAGGGATTAGTCTCTATGTCCACGGTGGGCCAGCCGCGCGAAGCCTCGTCGCTGGCGTCGAGCTCCATGGGCTCGGGGGCGGTGCAGGTATCGCATTTTACGTGCTCGGTATCGATCATGCGAGCTCCTCTTCAAAGTTATCGATCAGGTTGTTGCCCAAGCGGACGACGGCAGCGCGGGTGCGCTCATCGGTGGCGGAAAGCGCGGCGTCCTCCAGCTTGGCGCGGATGAACAGATCTTCGGCGGCGTTTTGGTCAAGGCCGCGGCAGGCGAGGTAGAACAGCTGCTCTTCGCGGACGTGACCGATGGTGGCGCCGTGATTGCCGGCGACGTCGTCCTCGTCACAGAGAATGACGGGAACGGTCTTGTTGTCGACGCCCTTGTTGGCCAAAAGCACCGTCTCGCGCTCGGTGCCGGTTGCACCCTTGCAGCCGTGTACGAGGTCGATGGTGCCGCGGTAGACCTTCTTGGACGTGCCGGTTAGCACGCCGTTGGCGTCGATCTCGCACTCGGTCTTGCGGCCGCGGTGGCGCAGCTCGTAGTTAAAGTCGCGCACCTGCTCGCGGGCACCCAGGTAATCGGTATCGATCGTCACCTTGGCGGTGTCGCCCAGCAGGTCGCCGGCAAGGCCGGTAGCGCTGGCGCCGGCACCCAGGACAGTGTGCTGCACGTTGACGCGCGCGCCCTCG
>CAJJVE010000397.1:0-1090 GCA_905196265.1 uncultured Collinsella sp.
GTCGATCAGGTCGAGCATCTCGGCCGTGAGCAGCCAGCCCTCGCCCATGTTGTTGCACACCGAAAGCACCGTGCGGGCCTTGTCGGCCATGGTGCCGATGCGCTCAGGCGCCTCAAAGCGGCGGGACTTTTCGAGCATCTCCTCCACCGGCGTGCGCATCCAGTCCACGAGCTTGATGAGCGCCTGCATGCCAGCGCGCGTGGTAGCGGAGCTTCCCAGCTCGTCCTTCTGCAGCTCGGCGTTGCTCATGGAGTACAGGAAAAAGTCGAGCAGACCCGGCACCACGGCCTCGCAGCCCTCGCGCTCGATGACATCGACCACGTGGTTGTTGGCTGTGGGATGGAACTTGACCAGGATCTCGCCGACCACGCCCACGCGCGGCTTGGTGCCCTCGCCCACGAGCGGCATGGTGTCGAACGCGCGGATGGCCTCGCGGCACAGCTTGGTGTAGTTGTGGCGGTTGAACTTAGGCGCCAGTTTGCGGGCGCGCGCCATGTACTCCTCGTAGAGCGCGTTGGCGGCACCGGGCGTTGCCTCGTACGGGCGGCAACGATAGAGCATCTGCATCATCACGTCACCAAAGAGCACCGCGTAGACTGCCTGCTTAAGCAGCGCCGGCGTAACCTTAAAGCCGGGGTTGTCCTCGCCGAGCGCCACGGCCGAAAGCGAGATCACCGGAATCTCGGGGTGGCCGCTCTCGCGCAGCGCCTTGCGGATGAGCGCGATGTAGTTGGTGGCGCGGCAGCCACCGCCGGTCTGGCTGATAACAACGGCCGTCTTGGACAGGTCGTACCGACCGCTCTCGATGGCCTCCATAATCTGGCCCGTCACCAGGATCGACGGGTAGCAAATGTCGTTGTTCACATAGCGCAGGCCGGCCTCGACGGCATCGTGGTCGGTCGAGGGCAGCAGCTCCAAGTTGTAGCCAGCACCGCGGAATACCTCTTTGACCAGGTCAAAGTGGATCGGCGCCATCTGCGGGCACAGGATGGTGTAGCCCTCCTCGCGCATCTGCTCGGTAAAGGGCACCTTGGGCCACGCGGTCGATGCGCTCTCACGCTGCGCCTCGAACGTGTACTTGCGGCTCGCG
>CAJJVE010000398.1:0-1087 GCA_905196265.1 uncultured Collinsella sp.
GTGCGTACCGAGTCCATCAATCGAAGGCATCAGTAAAATCACGCGGTCGAAAGATGTGAGGGAAGGAATCGCATCAACACCATCGATGGCAATATCCACATCGCGGTGGGCAATTTTCATGTCGAGCAGAATCTGGTCAAACTGCTCTTTGACATCCTCGACACCGTCCTGGTCCGAGTCGGTAACAACCAAGCACGTGGGCTTTTGGCCAAACATCGCCGAGCTTGCCGGCACCGCATCGTTGGCGGCGAGCATACCCAGCTTATGCTGCCCGGCGCTGTACTGCACGCCGGCACGCTCGATCAACAGCACAGCCGCCATGACGATAAAGACCGCCCACACCACGAGCAGCCCCATCCAGCGAAAATGGCCCGCACGCTCGCGGATATGTTGCACCACGCTCATCGGGCCTCCTCTCCTTCACGCCAAAATGCCAGCCTCTCGCGATTTTCGGCATTCAAATACACATGCTGCTTGTCGATCGCGTCGACTACACGCCGTACCGCCTGCCCATCGCGACGAATCACAGCCAAGCGCAGGCAGAGCATCCACACGTCCTGCTCGTCTGACGCATCGATCACCAACTGGCTAGCGACGTCCTCTGCCTTATCAATCTCGCCGGCATCGGCCAGCGCCGTGGCATAGCGAATGCGCAACGCCGGCCCATCCTCACGTTCGCAACGACGCGCGAGCAAGCGTGCATACTGCTGACGCTGAATCTGTGCCACGCGGCCCTCTGCCAGACCCGAGTCCAGATAGGCGCCCAAAAAGTCGCAATACGCATCCAGGTTATGCGTGCTGGGATCGGTCTTAAACGCGCGCTCCAACTGCTGCAGCTTAAGGTCGGACTCCTTGGAAATCTGCGCCACCGCCGTCGCGGCATAGTGCGCGACCTCAACATCGTCGTTGAGTTTTGCCGCCTGCAACTGCGCCAGGTACGCATCCGGATCCTCGGTAAGCATGGAGAGCATCAGACGGCGGCGGTCGCCCGGGTTGTTGACGATCAGTGCTTCCTCGAGCGGCACCACGCCATCATCGCCCTCGCGCCCCTGCACGAGCAAACTGCGATGCATGTCGTCGTTAATGC
>CAJJVE010000399.1:0-1079 GCA_905196265.1 uncultured Collinsella sp.
ACGCTGCCCACGCGAAAGGATATTCTCGTTCATGACTTCCACCCTTCCCACTCCCATCGATAAGCTCGCCATCGTCGTCGTCACATACAAGCGCCAAGAGCTCTTGGCCAACCTGTTCGACTCCATGACCGAGCTCACGGCCGCTCCTTGGCGCATCGTGATCGTCGATAACGAGAATTCGCGCGAGACCGAAGCCATGTGCGCGGCGTTTAACGAGCGCTTGGCTAACTTATGGGGCATCGACACTGACCAGCCCGATGCAAAGGGTGGCACCGACCGCGTCATCTACGCACCGCAACTCGAAAACGGCGGCGGTGCAGGTGGCTTCTCCGCCGGCACCAAATGTGCCTACGACCTGGGCGCCCAGTGGTTCTGGGTGATGGACGACGACGTGCTCGTCATCCCCGAGGGCATCGAGCGCCTGGCCAAGTGGACCGACCGCTACGACGTCATCCAAGGCTCGCGTCTAGACTTCGACGGTGGCGCCTTCTTTTGGCAGTATCAGCTCATCCTTTCGCTTGGTATCCCCAACCCCATCGCCAAGTGGGATCTGGGCCCCGAGGGCTACCGAGCCATGAACCAACTGTGCTTTGAGGGCGGCCTGTTCTCGCGTCGCGTAGTCGACAAGATCGGCCTGCCCGACGCTCGCTTCTTCATCTATGGCGACGACGCCTGTTACGGCTATGTCGCCAGCCAGCACTTCCCCGCCGCCGTGGTCGCCGACGTGGTCCTCAAGCGCGCCCGCGCCGTCTCTAACTGGGATATCGCCGGCAAACGCCAGCTCAACTCCACGAGCGACACCAACCGCTACTACATCATGCGCAACCGCGGCTTTTTGGCCCGTTACATGCAAATCTACGGCGACTATCATCCCGTGCTGTTCCGCTTGGGCAACGCCGCGACCTTCTGCAAAGAGTTCATCCGCTTGGCTGCGGTCGACAAATGCTTTAAGACCGGCATTCCGGCGCTGCGCCGCGGCATGAAGGACGCCCGCAAGATCATCAAGGATCCCAACTGGAAGCCCATGCCGCCCATGAAGGAAGCCGAGTAACGGAGGCCGGAAACACCCCGCTCCCTAC
>CAJJVE010000400.1:0-1061 GCA_905196265.1 uncultured Collinsella sp.
TCGAAGGCTCGTCCAGTACATAGAGCACGCCCGTCGATCGGTTGCGCACCACACGGGCGAGCTGGACACGCTGGCGCTCACCCGTGGAGAGTGTGGCACCGGCGCGGTCGAGTGAAAGGTAATCGAGACCCAGGTCGACCAGGCGACGGGCCGCACTCAAAAACGAATCGCAGATATCCGCTGCCATGGGCTGCATCTCAGTCGGCAAGGATGCAGGCACCCCGCGCACCCACTCAATCGCCTCGCCTAGCGTCATGGCCGCGGCTTGCGCCAGATTGATACCGCGCACCTGGGGCTGGCGCGCAGCCTCGGAGAGACGCGTGCCACCACAGTCGCGGCATGGCCTCTCGCACAAAAAGCGAGCTACACGCTTAAGCCCCTTATCGTCCTTAACCTTGGCGAGCGCATTCTCGACGGTATAGACGGCGTTGTAGTAGGTAAAGTCGAGTGGCGTGGCGCCCTCACCGTTTTTGGGGACGTAGAGAATGTGCTTCTTAACCGCCGGACCATGAAACACGATGTCGCGCTCTTGAGGCGTGAGCTGGTTAAACGGCACGTCGGTGCGCACGCCCATCTCGCCTGCCACCTGCTTCATCAGATCCCACATGAGCGTACCCCAGGGAAGCACCGCGCCTTCGTTGATAGTCTTTGACTCGTCGGGCACCAGGCTCGCCTCGTCCACCTCGCGCATGACACCGGTACCGCCGCAGGTAGAGCACGCGCCGCCGCTGTTAAAGGCAAGGTCCTCGGCACCCGGCGCGTAGAACTCGCGGCCGCATGCGGGGCACGTGAGCGACAGGCTCGGCTCCACACGCGCCCCGCAATGCGGGCACACGTGATGGGCGCAGCGGCTAAAGAGTAGACGCAGGCTATTGTTGAGCTCGGTCATGGTGCCAAAGGTGGAACGCACGCCCGGCACGCTGGGGCGCTGATGCAATGCGAGCGCCGCCGGCACGTGCAGCACCTCGTCCACCTGGGCGTGCTCGGCCTGCGTCAGACGACGGCGGGTATAGGTGCTGAGCGCCTCCAGATAGCGACGCGAGCCCTCGGCATAAAGAACC
>CAJJVE010000401.1:0-1058 GCA_905196265.1 uncultured Collinsella sp.
GTGAAACACCCGTGCACCCCCGCCGTTAAAAACCGTGCTAGAACTAGCAGACGGCGTAATCCTGAGGCTCACGGCCGTAGTAGGCGTCCAGGTAGAGCTCCTTGATCTCGCTCATGAGCGGGTAGCGCGGGTTAGCGCCGGTGCACTGGTCGTTGAATGCCTGCTCGGTCATCTCGTCGAGGGTGTCGAGGAAGTACTTCTCGTCGACACCGTAGTCGGCGATGGTCTTCTTGACGCCGATGAAGTCGCAGAGCTCGGTGAGCTTGGTGATGAAGTTCTCGAAGACCTCACGGTCGTCCTTGCCGTCGATGCCGCAGTAACGAGCCATCTCGGCGTAGTTGTGCAGCGCGTTGGGGTAAGGATACTGAGAGAAGGTTCCCATCTTGACAGGAGCCTCGGCGGCGTTGTAACGCATGACGCGGGTCAGGATGACTGCGTTTGCGAGGCCGTGGGGCAGATGGTGGAAAGCGCCGAGCTTGTGGGCCATGGAGTGGTTGAGGCCCAGGAAGGCGTTACCGAATGCCATACCGGCCATGCAGGATGCGTTGTGCATCTCCTCGCGGGCATGCGGGTCCTTAGCGCCGTTCGTGAAGCTGGAGGGCAGGTTCTCAAAGACGAGCTTGGCGGCGCGCTCGGAGAGGCCCTTGGTGTAGTCGGAAGCCATGATGGAGACGTAGGACTCGATGGCGTGGGTCATGACGTCGATGCCAGAGGCAGCGGTGAGGCCCTTCGGGGCGGTCATGCAGTTGTCGGCGTCGACGATAGCCATGTTGGGGAGCAGCGCGTAGTCGGCGAGCGGCCACTTGATGCCGGTATCCTTGTCGGTGATGATGGCGAACGGCGTGCACTCGGAGCCAGTGCCCGAAGAGGTCGGGACGGCGACGAAGTAAGCCTTCTTGCCCATCTCGGGGAAGGTGAAGATACGCTTGCGGATGTCCATGAAGTCCATGGCCATGTCCTCGAAGTTCGCCTCGGGGTGCTCGTACATCATCCACATGATCTTGCCGGCGTCCATTGCGGAACCGCCGCCGACGGCGATGATGACATCCGGCTCGAAG
>CAJJVE010000402.1:0-1052 GCA_905196265.1 uncultured Collinsella sp.
CTCCTGCGTGGTTCGCACGGGCGGAGCCGCCAGACGCTCAAGCAGCGCGCTAGCCCTCCTCATACGTGTCCTCCACGACCTTACCGCCGTCCTGCACGTAAAAACACTTCATGCCGTACTGTTTACCGTCGTCGGTCACATAGTAGTCAAACGCATCTTGCGTATAGCCGTCGGAGTTGGTGGCACGCACGCGCACAAAGTACTGGCCGGTATCGGGCGCATCGCACGTTACCTCCGGCAGCAGCACGTCCTCGGCCTTAAAGATCACGTCAGTAATGGCGTAATCGCGCGCAAGCTCCACGGTATAGCGAATGTCGCGCGCCTTAAAGTCGTAGGACGCATCCCAGTTGATGCGCAGCTTACCGTTATCGATCTGCGGCACGCCAATGTAGAACGGCATGGGCTTTTTATGGCTCTCGCGAAAGCTCTTATAGTTCTCCTCGATCTCGGAAGGAATCGCCGCGGCAATCTGCTCGTATTCATCCTTCGTCACGGGCAGATTCTCCAGGTCGGGCGCAGCAAAGACGAGCGACTCGGTCACCTCGCGGTAATGCTTAATCATCTTGCCCAGGCGCTCTTCGGTCAGGTACGAGCGCAGATCCTTCACGGCACGGTCGAGTTCGCTGCGGAACGACTTGCTGCGCAACGCGCGGTTAAACAGCACGTTGCCCCAGTAGTTGCTCACGCCGCGCTCCCAGCTCGCATAATCCGAGAACCCCGTCAGGCTCAACTCGAGTTTGCGCAGCATGCCGTCGTTGTCCCAATCCAGGATGTACCAGACCTTGGAGTTAAGCGGGCTGTACAGATAGCAGTTACGGTTCTGCGTATCGCAATTGCCCGTCAAGATCTGAAACGCCATCCAATAGACCAGGTTCTCGGTATCGAAGTAGGTGTCGAGCACATCGTCGATCTTTTGCGTATCGTCGTTGAGTGCATCGAGCATCTCGATCAACTTGGTATGGTCCGAATCGCCCTTAATCTCGAGCATGCCCTCAAACGCCGTCTGGTCATAGTCGGGGTCATCGGCGAGCTCAATGGTGTCTTCGAAGCGA
>CAJJVE010000403.1:0-1046 GCA_905196265.1 uncultured Collinsella sp.
CTTGGATGCTGCTGCGCTCCACCCCTATGGCCGGTGGCAAAGCGCCACGCGACCGTGTGGACGAGCGAACGTTCCTATCGCGCGAGGTTGTTCACGCCCCCGTCGAGCGTCCGCGCCCCGAGCTGTTTGCCGATATCACCCAGACGGCCCAAAACATCACCGCTCGCCTGATCTCCAACCTCGGTGGCAGTGAGATGGCTCGTGCCATGGTGGCAGAGCACTATAGCGGCGAGGCCGCCGACGCCATGCGCGAGTCGCTGAGCGCCTACGGACTCGACGACCGCATCTACCGCAACGCCTGCGATCGCATCGCCGCGCCCGGCACCACGGCCGCCGATTGTGCACTACCGCTGGTCACGCTGTTTGTGGCGTGCGGTTGCCTGTGCGACCCCCAAGCCGCCGTGCAGGTGACCGAGACGCTCATCGCCGACAAGATGGGCGGGCACTTCTCCACCACCGAGCTCAGTGTGGGCGAAGGCTTTACCGCCGCCGTCGAGCCCGAGGTCAAGCATGCCGAGCGCCTGGGGCTTATCCGCATTGTGGGCAACGCCGCCAAGCCTCCGCTGTACCCGCTCAACGAGGGCGAGGGTGGCACCGTAATCGGTTCGCTCGCCACGGGCACCGGCGCCATCACCGATGTCGACCGCGATGTTTCACGCCGACATGCACGCGTTTTTGCCAAGGACGGCTACTGGTACGTGCAGGGCCTGGGTTCCACCAACGGTACCGTGCTCATCTCGGGCGCGGATATGTCCCAGCACGTGGTCGAGCCGCCGCGCCATACACGCAGACCCGGCGTCGAATACCCGCCCGTTCCCCTGTGGCACAGCGACACTATTTGCTTGGGTGCCACGACCCGTTTTTTGGTTATGAAACTCGCAATTTAACATTGTGCCCGGCGCCGTACGTGGCGTACCGGGCACAACGTCTATTTGGTAAGAAGCGGTGCGCCCGCGTCCGCGACACCACAAGGTAAGGTCACCATGGCAGATACCACTCCGCAGTCCGATTCGACGACGGTCCTCTTTCAGCTCGAGTCGTTCGAT
>CAJJVE010000404.1:0-1042 GCA_905196265.1 uncultured Collinsella sp.
CGCAAGAAATCAGCAGGTCGGCATTTGCATCCTGATCGGTGGGCGCCAAATTGCAAATGGCCAGCGTATCGCCAGTAAAGTAACGCGTGAGGCCCGCCGCCGGATACACCACGAGCGAGGTTCCGCCCACGACGAGGGCGTCGGCTGCGGCGATGGCAGCAACGGCGCCGGTCAGCACATGCTCGTCGAGCGGCTCCTCGTAGAGCACCACATCGGGCTTGATGCGACCGCCGCACGCAGGGCACACGGGCACGCCCGCGGTATCCTCGTGCTCGCGCGCGCAAATCCATTCGGCGCTGTAGACCGCGCCGCACGTCTGGCAGATATTGCGGTGGACCGAGCCATGCAGTTCAAACACGCGCCGTGAACCAGCCGCCTGATGCAGGCCATCGTTGTTTTGCGTCACCACGGCATCGAGCTTGCCGGCGCGCTCCAGCTCCGCCAGCTTGGCGTGGCAGTGGTTGGGCTTGGCGTCAAGGGAGATCATCTTGGTCCGGTAGAAGTCGAAAAACTCCGCCGGATGCGCCTCGTAGAAGCTGTGCGAGAGCATAGTCTCGGGCGGATAGGAAAACCGCTGGTGATACAGACCGTCCACGCTGCGGAAATCGGGAATGCCGCTTGCCGTGGAAACCCCCGCGCCGCCAAAGAAGACCACGTGGCTATGGGTTTCGAACAGCTCCGCCAGCGCGGCGGAGGCCTGTTTGGGGTCCGATATTGCCTGCGTCATATATGTCCTCCGTCCGTGTCTTAGGGACGGCGGCGTTCGCACTATCACTCGCGGACTCCGCCCCGCTCTTGTTGCGTTAATCTTAAGCCTGCCAACCCCGTCGAAAGGACACCATGCCTCAGACTTACACTTTCGCCTCGTGGAACGTCAACGGCCTGCGCGCCGTGCTCAAAAAGGACCCGAGCTTTATCCAGATCGCACAGGACCTCGATGTCGATATCCTAGCGCTGCAGGAAACCAAGCTGCAGGAGGGCCAGGTCGATATCGACCTGGCCGGCTATCACCAAACCTGGAGCTACGCCGAGCGCAAAGGCT
>CAJJVE010000405.1:0-1034 GCA_905196265.1 uncultured Collinsella sp.
CCCCTCGATTCAAGCCGTTGCACTTTACAGAAAGCTGGAATCATTCGAGAAGGAGTACGCTTTGCCTACTATTAACCAGCTGGTTCGCCAGGGCCGTCGTTCCGTGCCCAAGAAGTCCAAGAACGCTGCTCTGCAGCACAACTCCCAGAAGCGCGGCGTGTGCACCCGCGTCTTCACCACGAGCCCCAAGAAGCCGAACTCGGCTCTTCGTAAGGTTGCCCGTGTTCGCCTCGTCAACGGCATCGAAGTTACTGCTTACATCCCGGGTGAGGGCCACAACCTGCAGGAGCACTCCATCGTGCTCGTCCGCGGCGGTCGTGTCCGTGACCTCCCTGGTGTCCGTTATCACGTCATCCGTGGCGCCTACGACGCTGCTCCGGTCCAGAACCGTATGCAGGCCCGTTCCAAGTACGGTGCTAAGCGCCCCAAGGCTAAATAAGCCAGATAACGTTTTGATACTTTCGCCGTGTGCCGCCTAAGCGCCGCACGGTAGACACTTAAGGAGATTTCACATGCCGCGTCGTGCAGCAGCTAATCGTCGTGAGGTTCAGCCTGACGCCGTTTACAACAACCGCCTGGTGACTCAGCTCATCAACAAGGTCCTTCTTGACGGCAAGAAGGCCACCGCTGAGCGCATCGTTTACACCGCTTTCGAGATCGTTGCCGAGAAGTCCGAGGGTGGCGACGCTCTCGCTACCTTCAAGAAGGCTATGGACAACGTCAAGCCCACGCTCGAGGTTAAGCCCAAGCGTGTCGGTGGCGCTACCTATCAGGTCCCGATGGAGGTCAACTCCCGTCGTTCCACCGCTCTGGGTATCCGTTGGATCGTCAACTTCTCCCGCGCTCGCAAGGAGAAGACCATGGCCGAGCGTCTCGCCAACGAGATTCTCGACGCTTCCAACGGCCTGGGCGCTTCCGTCAAGAAGCGTGAGGACGTCTTCAAGATGGCCGAGGCCAACCGCGCGTTCTCTCACTATCGTTGGTAAGTTAAGGTAAGGAACTAACATGGCTAAGCCTAAGTACAAGCTTTCCGA
>CAJJVE010000406.1:0-1030 GCA_905196265.1 uncultured Collinsella sp.
AGGTTGTGCTCTACCAACTGAGCCATGTCCGCATATGTAAAACAAAACGGGCACCGGAGCGCCCGGATGTTGCCTGGAGGCGAAGCCCGGATTCGAACCGGGGGTAAAGGCTTTGCAGGCCTCTGCCTTACCACTTGGCCACTTCGCCGAAAAAGGACCGCTTGAGACGGTCCGGAAATGCAATGGAGCGGACAACGGGGCTCGAACCCGCGACCCCAACCTTGGCAAGGTTGTGCTCTACCAACTGAGCCATGTCCGCTTGCGGGTTATTAATTTACGCGAGTTGTCCTAAAGACGCAAGTACTTTTTTCAAAAAAGTTGCGCGAAGCAAGTTCATGCAGGTAAATAATGCCAAGCCAAGACCCTAAGCGCACGATTCCAATGCCGAGCTAAACAGCTTCACCATCCGAACACGTGTGCCGGCGCCATCTGTACGACGGGCAACTTCCACATTATCGACGAGCATGCGCATAAGCTTGATACCGCGTCCGCGTTCCTCGGATGCCACCGGTTCGCTCGCCCCATCGATAGAATAGCCAGCGCCCCGATCAAGCACCTCGAGCACAACACGGTCCCCATAGGCCTGAACCGTCAGGATGCAGCCAACACCGCCCGCATGGTCATATGCGTTACCCAATGCCTCCCCCAACGCCAATGCGACGTCATAGCGCTCATCACGCCTCAGGGGAAGCGATTCGAGGAGCTCGGCCACACGGTGCCGATAATACGGGAGATTCTCGATGCCTCGCTGCACTTCGACGCTCTTGCTCCATCGCGGCAACTCCCCCACCGGAATGGCGGGAATCGACTCCCGCGCCGGGCCCGCGACATGAAGGATGTCGACAAGTCGGGCAATTTCCAAAAAGCGAACGACCTCATCGGAGGCGTTAACGAGCGAAAGCAGCCCCTCATGCCTCATAAGCTCTCTAGCACGTGTAAGCAAAAACGCCAAACCCGTCGAGTCGATAAAACCCACGGTCTGGCAATTGATGACAACACGACGCACGCCCCGGTCGATCAAATTATCCAA
>CAJJVE010000407.1:0-1013 GCA_905196265.1 uncultured Collinsella sp.
GCCGTATGCGAGACACTGCACGCCCATGGCATCCGCGTGGTGCTCGATGCTGTCTTCAACCACGTCGGTCGCGGCTTTTGGGCCTTCCGCGATGTGCAGGAGCGCAAGTGGGATTCGCCCTACAAGGACTGGTTCCACATCAGCTTCGACGGCGACTCGTGCTACGGCGACGGCTTTTGGTACGAGGGCTGGGAGGGCCATTTTGAGCTTGTGAAGCTCAACCTGCAAAACCCCGCCGTGGTCGATTACCTGCTTGAGTCTGTGCGTCACTGGGCCGAGGTCTTTGGCGTCGACGGTCTGCGCCTGGACGTCGCCTATATGCTCGACCGCGACTTTATGCGCCGCCTGCATACTTTTACCCGTGAGCTCAAGCCCGACTTTGTGCTGATTGGTGAGACGCTCCACGGCGACTACAACCAGATCGTCAACGACGAGATGCTCGACTCCTGCACCAACTACGAGTGCTACAAGGGCCTGTACTCCAGCTTTAACTCGGTCAACATGTTCGAGATCGCCCATTCGTTGCACCGCCAGTTTGGCGGCGACCCGTGGTGCATCTACCGCGGCAAACACCTGCTGTCGTTTGTTGACAACCACGATGTGCCGCGCCTGGCGAGCATCCTGACGGACAAGTCCTGCCTGCGCCCCGCCTACGGCATGCTCTTTGGTATGCCGGGCATTCCATGCGTCTACTACGGCAGCGAGTGGGGGATTACTGGCGAAAAGGGCGGCCCCGATGGCGATTGGGCGCTACGTCCTGCGCTCGATGAGCCTGCGCCCAACGAGCTGACGGCCTTCATCAAGCAGCTCGCGCACCTGCACTCGGCCGACGACGCGGCGGCCCGTGCTCTCAACTACGGTGCCTATCGCAACGTGGTGATCCAGAATAAGCAGCTGCTGTTTGAGCGCGCCTGCGACGACGCGACGGTGCTCGTGGCGGTCAATGCCGTGAACGAGCCCTATACCTTTGGAGCCGGCGAACTCAACGGCTCCTTCGTCGACCTACTTGCCGA